>CAZPQC010000152.1:0-8595 GCA_964588525.1 uncultured Spirochaetaceae bacterium | reverse complement strand
TGTTGTTCATGCGGTTGCTGATGCTGGTCAGATGGACATCCATCAAACCGGAGAGGATCTCCTGGAAGGATTCCAGGAGCTCGATGATCTGGATCGTGTGGTCGTGGACATCCCGTAGAAAGGGGCGGGTGTCCTCTTGAATCAGAGGGAGGCGGTCCCGATCCATGCGCGCCAGCATCTCCCGCAGAGGCCACAGGGAACGGCGCAAGAATACCAGGTCGTTCTTCAAATGGTGAATGCTCTGCAGCACCCGGGGCTGGGGATCGTCGATCACCTGCTCCTCCAGGGGAAGGATCCTGTCTTCCAGGTTCTCCATGATCAGAAAGTAATGGTCGACGATCGCGTCGATCAGGCAGTAGGCCAGGTAGTCGCTTCCCCGCTGCCTGACGGTTCCCTTGCCCGTACGAAGACGCTCGCGAAGCGGATCGAATACGTCCCCCTCCTTCTCCTGGAAGGAGATGACGATCCGGGGCGTCACGATCATGCTGACCTGCTCGGCCTGCAGCGCGCTGCTGTTCTGCTCTTCGGAGAGCATCTTCACGATTGCGAACAGGTAACTGTCGTACTCCTCCACCTTGGGCCGTTGATTGGTGTTGACGATGTCCTCTTGTACAAGGGGGTGGATGCCGAAAATCTTGCCGACCGTTTCCACGACCGAGATGTCATGGATTCCATCGATGTTGATCCAAACCACGCCCTTGGAATCTTTGCACTCCCCGCACTCCTCCACGCTGCCGAGCTGCCGCTCCTGAACATGGGACGCATCGTACTCGAAGACCGTGATTTTCGTGGATTCCGTCCGCCGTTCCCCGATATGGATCGGCGTGCCCGGGGCCAGGCCCGGCTTATTGTATCTGCTGGAAAGTGTGCGTCTCACGGTTCAAGCTCCTGATTCTCCCCTTCGACAGCCCGCTTGCGCAACAGCGGTGCGGTATGGGGCGTTAGAGCCGCCAGCGGTGCGGCTGCGGCGCGGCAGCGGTGCGGCAACGGCGCGGCTGCGGTGCAGCAACGATGCGCCAGCGGTCCGGCTGCGCAAATGCGCAGGCTGCACTGCTATCGTCGGGTCTTTCTTCGCCAGCGACCGATGCTGCCTACTGCCCAGCCCAAGATGAAACCCGCGGCCAGCAGGATGAAGAAGATCACCGCCCGGGAGGTGGTGATGGTCCAGGCCAGGAAGTTGACGCTGGTATTCTCCATGTTCTGAAAAACAAAAATCAGCGCCAGAATCCCGAATACGATACCCAATATGAAACGAATCACGATTGTCCTCCTTGACCCCCAGTATAGAAGATTACGGAGAGAAGTGGTAGCTGTCGGCACCGTGCTCGGGAGGAGCTATCCTCCTGATAACCCTAACCACTCTAATCCTTGGGACGCCCGCGGAGGTACCTCCGCACCAATTTCGTAACCCGGGATGACGGCTTTAAGCGCTCCTCGGCGTGCTTCGAGATCTTGGTTACGATCTCCTCCTTGCCAAGGATACAGATGATGTTGGACAGCTCGTTCTTGCTGTTGAAAACCGGATAGAGGGTAGGAGATTCTTTCAGGTCGCTCAACTGCAGCTCCCCGCGCTGTTTCTCAATCGTGCCGATCGCAGACTGGTAATCCAGCTCGGGCAGCAATTCGGTGACGTGCTTGCCTACCACCTCCCCCGTCTCTTTCTTCAGCTTCTCCAGGCAGCGGGCGCTTGCATTCGTAATTTTACCGGTAATATCGGTAACCAGCAGGGCCAGGCGACTGTTGTTCAGCAGGAAGGCGTTGATCGACGCCAGGGAGCTGATCCGCAGGCTCTTCATCGCGTTCAGCTCGGTAAGCCGCTGGTTGAGCTGAAGTATCTTCTCCCCCAGGGGACCGATTCTCCCCAGGCTTCCCTCTATGGAAAAGTTGCCGTAGCGGGTCATATCGCTGATCTTGTCCAACTCCCGGAAGATGTTGCGGCTGCGCAGCAGCACGATGGAAAAGGCAAGGAGGATCGCGACCGCAAACACGATCGAAAGGTACAGAACGGTTTCGCCGCGGATCTTGAGCTCCTCCTGAGACAGGGAGACGCTGCGGGCGATCAGCAGGTAATCCCGAACGCCGAAAAACAGCACCCCGGCGCAGCTCAGCAGGAGCAGGAAAATGAACAGGATGCGGCGAATCTGGATCAAGGGGAGGCGCTCCTAGGCTTGCTCGCGAAAAGCGTCCAGATCGGAGTTTCTACCCACCACGATCAGGATATCTTCGCTCAGCAGCACGTCATCCTTGGTCGGCAGGATCACCCGCTCCTCCTTGACCGGATTGCCCTCCTCATCCACCGTGGTCTTGAACCGCTCGATGGCGATGACATTCACCAGGTAGTTGCTCCGCAGATTCAGCCGCTCCAGCGACTTGCCGACCATGCTCTCCGGAACGTACAGCTCCAGGATGCTGTAGTCCTCCGTAACGGGGATGGTCTCCAGGACCTCCGCGGTCAGAAGCCGGGAGGCGACCCTGCGCCCCTCCTCGATCTCCAGGTTGATCACCTCGTTGGCTCCGATCTGGCGCAGGACCCGCATATGCACGTCCGTAACGGCGCGGGCGATGATGTAGGGGACGCCGATATTCTTCAAAAGCGCGGTGGTCAGTATGCTCGCCTCCACGTCATCCCCGATCGCCACGATTGCCACGTCAACATTTTCCAGCGGAGCGCTGCTCAGGGCATCCTCGTCCGTGGAATCCAGCACCATGACCTGGGTGACCACCTCCTTGATCTTCTCTATCGGCTGGGTCCGATGATCGAAGGCGATCACCTTCCCCCCCTTCTCGATCAATCCCCGGCAGACCTCCATGCCGAAGGCTCCGAGTCCAAAAACGGCGAAAACTTTCTCCTCCTTTGCCATTCTCCCTTCTCCTTAACCGACGAGGATTTCTCCGGTGGGGTACTCGATCTGCACCTGCCGTATCCGCTGGGCGGCGGCGGCCAGCAGGGTCAGCGGACCGATACGACCGATGAACATCAACAGGATAATAACATATTTCCCGATTATGGAAAGAGCAGAGGTGATCCCGGCGGACAGGCCCACGGTTCCGAAGGCGGATACGGTTTCGAAGCAGATCTGGATAAAGGGGGCGCTTTCGGTCATGGAGAGGATCAGCATGGCCCCCAGCACGCTCACCAGCCCGAACATGAGGATGAGCAGGGCGCGCAGCACCAGATCTTTAGAAACCGCGTAGTTGAACAGGGTGACCTCCCGCTTTTCCTTGAGCAGCGAGTTAACGTAGGCCAGGAACAGGGCAATCGAGTTGATCTTCACCCCCCCCGCGGTAGAGCCGGAAGCACCACCGATGAACATGAAGATCATCATCAGCAAGTAGGTCGGATTGCGCAGGCCCGACATGGAAATCGTGTTGAAACCGGCCGTGCGGGTGGTGACGGACTGGAAGAACGCCGCCAGGTACTGGGTCTTCAGATCCAGGTTCGCCAGGGAGTAGCGATGCTCAAGTGCGTAGATCAGCAGCATCCCCAATCCCAGGAGAATCCCCGTGCCCAGCAGCACCACCCGGGTGTTCAAGCTCAATCCTTTGACCGAGAAGCTCTTTCTCTTGAACAGGTTGGGAACTCCGGCGGCCAGCCAGCCCTTCAGGTTCATGATCACCAAAAAGCTCAGGCCCCCCAGGATGATCAGGACGATCACGGTGAGATTGATGAGTGTGTGGGACTTGAACCCCTCCAGGCTGTCGCTGAACAGGGAGAAGCCGGCATTGCAGAATGCGGACACCGAGTGAAATACGGAGATGAAGAGGGTCTCGAGATTCGTGCCCAGGCTGGTCCGGAAGCCCAGAAACAGCAGCACCGCCCCCGCACCCTCGATGATCAGGGTGATGTTGATGATGTTCTTGATGCTCCTGCCCAGATTCCTCATGTCCTTCTCGCTGGTCATGTAGGAGATGAGAAACTTGTCCTCCACGGTCAGGGAGCGGCGCAGAATGAAGGCCATGAAGAAGCTCAAGATCATGATCCCCAGGCCTCCGACCTGGATGAGGAGCAGAATGATGAGCTTTCCCCAGATCGAGAACGCCGTGGCCGTATCCACGACGATCAGTCCGGTCACGCAGACCGCCGAGGTGGCGGTGAACAGGGAGTCGACGAAGCTCAAGCCCAAGCCGTCGGGCGTTGTGAAGGGCAGCATCAGCAGAATCGTGCCGGTCACGATCACCAGAACGAAGCTCAAGATGACCGTGCGGGCCGGATGGGCGGTCAGGCTGCGAACGAAGGCGCTGAGCTTGCGGATCCGTCCGAAGACCTTCAGCAGCACGAAGATGTTGCGCACGATGATGATCTTTCCGGGCAGATTGCCGTACACGACGCTCTCACGTGAGAACAGCAGAAACTTGTTGTAGGCAAACAGGACCGTGAAGAAGACCAGGAACAGCACCTCAAACAGCTGTCGCTTGAAGAAGTGCCGTTTGTCCGTGGAGCGAACGAAGTCTACGATGACCTCTGCCAGGAAGAGAAACAGGATCGTGAAATCCAGAGTGTGGGTGAAGATAGAGGAAAAGCGGGTCTGGAAGTCCGCCTGCTCCACGATCAGGGACACGATGCTTAATAGCAGGGTGATCAACACCAGCCAGTTGATCTTGAGGGGGATCTTCTGGGGAGCTAGTTTTGCCTGCAGTGGAGCCACGGTGACCTCACTATATCACGGGCGGGGCTTTGGTCAAGATAGGTGAAATCTCAAGGAGTGTGAGTGGAGATGGGGGTGTGGGGGCGGATTATCGGTACGAGTGATGTCGTAGTGTCTGTGAATGTGTCTGTGCTTTTATCGGGTCCTCAGTCGAGGGGCCGCAGTATCTCTTCGATGGACTCGCTCTTGAGGATCAGCGACAAGGCCTGGTCCAGCTTGTCCGGGTCCTGCGTCTCCATTATCTTTTTCTCATCTGCTTCGGAAATGGAGCCGAACTTCTGAGCAAGCTGCTTGAGTAAAACCTCCTGCTTATCCTTTAGCTTGCCTTTCCGCTCCCCTTTCGCCATCAGCTGTTCCGCTACGGTCATATATGCCTCCCTCACTTCCCGCGTACCAACTTCGAGAATCGCCTGGTCCACATCCTGTTATCAGATATAAAGCGGTAACAGAATCTCCTCGATGGACTCGCTCTTGAGGATCAGCGACAGGGCCCGGTCCAACTTGTCCGGGTCCTGTGTCTCCTTGATCCTTCTCTCATCTGCCTTGGAAACAGTGCCGAATTTTTGGGCAAGAAGCTGGAGCAAGACCTCTTGTTTTTCCTTGAGCCTTCCCCTTGCGATCAGCTGTTCTGCCACGGTCATATATGCCTCCCTCACTTCCCGTGAACCAATCGACTGAATCGCCTGGTCCACGTCCTGTGCTCAGATGTCGAGGGGACGCAGTATTTCTGCGATAGAGTCGGACTTGAGGATGATCACCAGGGCCCGGTCCAGCTTGTCCGGGTCCTGCGTCTCCATTATCTTTTTCTCATCTGCTTCGGAAATGGAGCCGAACTTCTGAGCAAGCTGCTTGAGTAAAACCTCCTGCTTATCCTTGAGCTTGCCTTCCTCTTTGCCTCTTGCGATCAGCTGTTCCGCTACGGTCATATATGCCTCCCTCACTTCCCGTGAACCAATCGACTGAATCGCCTGGTCCACGTACTGTTCATCAACATCCCTGCCCGCTTGTATAATATACCCCAAAAGCGATTCCAGAAAAGCCCTCTGTTTCTCATCCATAGGCGCTACAAATACACCTCTGAGAATCTCCACGAGGTGAACGCGCAGGTTTTTTCGGGAATACTTCAGGGTCTTCAGAACCGCCTGTATCCTCTTGCTTCCCCGAAACTCATGATTCTCCATCGCCTGCAGGTCGATCATTATCGGGCGGAAGGCCGGGATGTGGGACTCCAACTCTACAGCCGAATCAAAATACGATGAAAAATCTAGTGGCATCCGCCACTTACTCATTCCATGGTAGAACAGTATGGGAATGATCTCCGGAAGTGTCTGATCCGTTTTCCGTTTGGTGCGCTCCCTCTCCCAGATCCTGACCATGTATTTCAGCAGTTGGAATACGCTCCACCTGTCGGCATAGGACTTATGCTCTACCAGGATATAGATCAGAGCCGGGGAGCCTCCCAGTTTTGTTCGAATGAGAAGATCAGACTTTTTCTCCACGCCCATTTCTATCATGCTCGTGTTCTCCACGATGATTTTCCGCAGGTCAAGCAAGCCGGAGATCTCTGAAGGCAAGGTGGCCAGTAAGAGCTCCCGGGCGGAGTCCGCCTGAGAGAACACCTCGCGAAAGAACCTGTCGTGGGGCTTATCGACAGGGGGTATGCCGTCGTTTGGTTTATCGATCTCTTTCATACCCTGAACAACGGGCAACAGAGAGCCGGTGCTTCAATAAATGAACAATAAAATGCTGATATTTCCCGAGCTTAATAGACGTTGAACCGAACACTGGTTCTAAAGATTCCGCTATTAATATGCGGTAATTGTTATATTTCACGCAGAATAGTTGCGGAATTAATAGATTCGTGCTACAATTGGTCATGACCGTATTCGATCGTTTTTTCAATCCCGTCGAAGAAAGCAAAAAACGCTCTTTTTTTCTTTTCGGCCCTCGCCAAACCGGAAAGACGTTTTTACTGAATCGACTGTTTCCCAAAGCACCGTACTATAACCTTCTGCTCTCCAATGTTTTTTTCCAGCTGAGCCAGAGACCTATGCGCATCCGTGAGGAAATATTGGCGCATCTCGCACGCGGCACTTTGAATCAACCGATAATCATCGACGAGGTGCAGAAGCTACCTCTGCTTCTGGACGAAGTACAGTATCTCATCGATTCAGCTGCGGTTCATTTCATCTTAACCGGCAGCAGCGCCCGAAAGCTCAAACGAGGTGGAGCAAACCTGCTTGCAGGCCGCGCCAGAACTCATTTCTTATTTCCGCTTGTCACGAAAGAAATTTCTGATTTCGATCTCAATCGCGCTCTGAACTATGGAACTCTACCGTCGATCTATCTCTCCGAGGAACCGTGGGAGGATCTGGCGGCTTACTGCGGAACATACCTGCAAGAAGAAATCCAGTCGGAAGGCGCGGTACGACGAATCGAAAATTTCTCCCGTTTCCTGGAGACCGCGGCCCTGAGCAACGGCGAGTTGTTGAACTTCGAAAATGTCGCCGGCGACTGCGCGGTTCCTCCCCGGACCGTCCGTGAATATTTTTATATCCTGGAAGATACGCTGGTTGGAACGATGCTTCGACCCTTTCGACGGACACGAAAGAGAAAGTCCGTGAGCTCTGCGAAATTTTATTTTTTCGATGTGGGTGTCGGAAATGTGCTGGCCAAAAAGCGAAATGTAGTACCCAAATCCGAGAGCTACGGAAAGGTATTGGAGCACTTCGTTTTTACAGAGCTTCGAGCATATCTTTCATACGCGAATGATGAACGGGAGCTTTCATTCTTCCGTACCACCAGCGGGCAGGAAGTCGACTTCATTATAGGAAACGAAGTGGCTGTGGAGGTAAAGGCGAGCGACAACGTTACCTTCAGGGATCTACGGTCACTGCAGCTTTTGCAGGATGAAATACCGCTCAGACACAAGATCGTTGTTTCAACAGAACGTGCTCCCCGCCGCGTCGGGGATATTGAAATCCTTCCCGTATTGACCTTTCTGAAGAGACTCTGGGCGGGTGAATACACAGTCGACTGATCGGCGGAAATCTCGCCCTACTCCTTCAGCGCGCCGGCGTCCACCAGCTTGAGAAAGGCGCTCACCACCTCCGGGTCGAACTGGCTTCCCGCACCCTTCCCGATCAGGGCTACCGCATCTTTGAAGCTCATGCGCTTTCGCTGCGGCCGGTCATTGGTAACGGCGTCGAACACATCGGCCACGGCGATGATGCGGCTGGGCACGGGGATAGCCGCTCCGGCCAGGTGCTCCGGATACCCGGATCCGTCGAAGCGTTCGTGGTGATAAAGAACATGGGGGATGGCCTGCTCCAGGAAGGAGATATCCTGGATCATGCGCTTGCCCTTCAGGGGGTGTTCCTGGACCTTCTTGATCTCATCCGCCTTCAACGGCTCGGGCTTTTGCAGGATTGCATCGGGGATTCCGACCTTGCCGATATCGTGGAGCAGAGCGCCGATCTCCAGATTGAAGATTTCCTCCTCCCCCAGCGCCATCTCCCGGCCAAGCAGCTTGGATATCTCCACAACCCGGTCGGTGTGGCCTTTTGAAAAAGTGTCCCTCTCCTCTATGGCATGCACCACCGTGTTCACCGTATCCAGATAGGCTTTGGCCAGCTGCCGGTTCTTCCTCTGGAGATAGGAGATCAACAGCGCCCCGGTTTCCCGCAGCCGGGAGCTCAGCTCCTTCATGATCGTGAAGGCCAGAATCGGAGCGGTGTACAGCAGGGTCTCGAAATCCGTCCGGGATATCTCCAGAACCGTGGTCGACTCCAGTGCCCGGGCGGTTGCCGAGCGGGGTCCCTCGTCCAGGATGGCCATTTCCCCGAAGAACTCGCCGTCGCTGTGCACACCCAGGACGAACTCCTCCCCGTCCTCGAACTTCTTGGTGATCTCGATCTTTCCGCGAAAAATGACGAAGAAACGCTCCGCC
>CAZPQC010000151.1:0-8632 GCA_964588525.1 uncultured Spirochaetaceae bacterium | reverse complement strand
AGGATATCCGGACTGGCCATGGGATTTCGAAAGAGCCCCTGCATGGCCACCCCTCCCATGGCCAGAGCCGCACCGACCAACATCGCGGCCATAACCCGGGGCAGGCGAATGTGGAGGATGATGCTGAGCTGCATCTCCGGAGGCAACTCGATGGAACGAATGCCGATTCCGTGCAGAAGCACCCGGAGGATGGACAGCGGTGGCACCCGTACCGCTCCGCTGCCTATGGACAGAACAACAACTACTAAGAGGATGAGAATGAGAAGCAGCAGAACCGCGGTTTTCCCTCTTCTCATGAAATGTATCGGACCGTTACTCTTTCAGAATTCCCTTCTCGCGAATTCTTGTCATTCGGAAAAAGCTTGAGGATAGGCCAGTCGAGCCAAATGCTCGACCGCCTCCACTATATACTGGGAGGTCGCCGCCTTCAGCCCTTCTGACATCTGATACACCCGTCCCTCCCGTAAAGCCGACAATCCCTTCAGGGCGGGATCCTCCACGGTCTGTCTGTAAAAAGCATCGGCGCCGCCCGGATCACCGTAGACCCAGCCGGGAAGAATGAGCAAGTCCGGATCGAGCTCCAGGACCTTCTCCTTGGACAGGGGGACCTGTCCCCACTCATCGGCGCTGAACTCTCCCACTGCGTTGATCAGACCCGCCCGCCGGATGATTTCATCCCAGGAACTGCCCGTTCCCTGGGCCGAACCCCAGGTGGCATAGTCCATCACGGTGAGCCGCTGTTCCTCTGGGATCGAGGAAACCACCCGTCGGACTTCGGCGAGTCTCCTGTCCATCTGTTCGATCATGGCTTCCGCCCGCTGCCCGGCGTCCACCAGCAGACCTATCGTTCTGATTTTCTCCTGGATCACGACGACGCTCAGGCCGGTTGCGATCAGGTAAACCGGAACACCCGCATCCAGCAGCTGGGCCACCTTGTCGGCCTCGCTCCAGTTGGCCACAAAGATCAGGTCCGGTTGAAGAGAAAGGATCACCTCCACATTCGAGGTCAGCCTGTTTGGGATGTCGGCTATTTTATCAACGACATTGGAGATGGCCGGATCCTGGCTGAAGTTGGTGACCCCGATCAGACGCCGATGATCCACCAGATCGACGAGGACGTCGTCGGTGAAGGAGGTAAGGGAAATGATCCTCTCGGGTTTGCGCTCCAGTCGAACTTTCTTTCCGGTGTCATCCTCGACCTCTAAGGGATAAGAGGCGGAAGTCCTCACCTCCGCACTGATCCCGCCGCCTTGGATGTCCCCACTCTGCTCCCGCTGCCCGCCGGCGAATCCTCGTGCACATAGGAGGAGCATCACTGTCAAGACAAGAACAAACCGTAAGCGAAACGAACGACTCTCGTTGATGTTAATGGAACACCTCCTGCAAGTCTCTCGCGTGCAGGCATAGCCCTGCTTCCTTTGAAACGAGGCCCCAACGTCTCCTGGCTTCCGGATCATCCTCTGCGCTCAGGCCTTCCCAGTCTCCCAGTGGCCGTACCGTAGAGCGTTCGTTCCCGGTCACAGTGGCGCGTCCGCGGCGGATTCTCACCACCTTCCGCTGAAGGGTCAAAAGCTACCCTATCAAAACGGATGCTGCATTGTCAAGCCGGCCGTCTTCCCGGGTGGCCGTCCGAAACACCGCATTGAAAGGCTTAGTACGGGCGAGCTATACTCAAGGCAGATGCCGTCGAATCCACAAGGGGGAATGTTGTATGGCCAAGACAAATGTTCTCTGGGTGCTGAAAACGCTCAATCTCGTCGCCTTCCTGGCCACGGTTGCGATAAATGCGATGGCCAACGCCCTGCCGATCAACGGAAAGACAACAGGAGAGCTCTCCGACCTGTACCCGAATCTGTTCGTCCCAGCCGGGCTGACCTTCTCGATCTGGGGACTTATCTACCTGCTTCTGGCGATCTTCGCCGTTTACCAGATCGCGGCACCGAATCGAAACACAGCCGACTTTTTACAGAGAATCGGACTTATGTTTATCGTGGCCTCGGCAGCCAATATCGGCTGGATCTTTCTCTGGCACTACCAGCGGGTCTCCGCCTCCCTGGTGCTGATGCTGGTCCTCCTGGCAAGCCTGCTTGCCATTTACCTCCGCCTCGGCATCGGGGTCCGGGCCGCCTCGTGGAGGGAGAGGCTTCTGGTGCAGCTCCCCTTCAGCGTGTATCTAGGCTGGATCACCGTGGCTACCGTCGCCAATGTGAGTGCTGTGCTCGTGCACCTGGGTTGGAATCGCTTCGGCGCTTCGCAGGAACTGTGGACCGTTGTCGTATTGGTCGTGGCGACCCTGATCACCATTGGCGTGCTGTTCACCCGCAACGACCTGTTCTATGCTCTGGTGATCCTATGGGCCTTTCTCGGAATCCTTATCAAACGTCAGGCCGTGGATTCACCGCCCAGCCGTGCCATCATCGTAACCCTGGCGGTCACTATGACGGTAATCGGGGTCGTGCTGCTGCTTCGCATACCCCGCTGGTTGCGTACCTAAACTGGCAGCACCTGTACCGCTACCGAATGGGTCCGGGAGCTCCGGCTGGGTTCCGTGGGAACCGTCGAGGTGAGGATATTCGCCGCCCCGGCGGTATCGGTGCCGTCCGGTCCGATCCTGGGCCACATTCCGGCCAGCAGGCACACCACCCCGGGCATGATGTCCTCGGTGATACGGACGGAAATCCGCAGCTTTCCCTCAGGGCTCCCCACTTCCACCTGTCGCCCCTCTTCGATTCCCCGGAGCGCCGCATCTCGCGGGTTCATCCACAACCCCTGCTCCTCCCGCTGCACGAACCAGGGATCGTTGCCGTACTGGGAATTGATCCGGTACCGAGCGTGGGGGGTGATCAAATGAAGCGGGTGCCCGCAGGTGGGCTGAAAACCCCGCCAGGTGGGAATTTCGGGAAACCCGAGACCTGCGTATGATTTCGAGGCGATCTCGATCTTTCCCGACGGTGTGTCCAGCGGATGAGATTTCGGATCGGATACGAACTCAGATAGGCCGCAGCGCTCCTGTTCGGCACCGGTATAGATTCCCGTACGGCGGAACTCCTCCGCATCCTCGATCTCCGAATTGTCGAGAAAATGCTCGAGCCACTGCGCGACATTCCGTCCTTCCGAGTACTCCTGGCCGAAACCGAGCCGGTCAGCCAAATCATGGAAGATATCGTAGTCGTTTCTCGCCTGTCCTACCGGTTCAATGACCTGGTGGGAATACAGCAGATGATTGGACTCAGGAAACACGATGTCAGCCCGCTCCAGATATGTGGTCACCGGCAGAACCACGTCGCAGTAACGGGCCGTGGGCGTGAGAAAGTAGTCGTGACAGACCGACAGCTCTACCCGCTCGAAGGCCCGGACGCTCTTGTGCAGGTCGCTTCCCATAGCGAGGTAGTTTCCCCCCACGTTGTAGACGGCCTTGATCTCCACCGGATACCCCCCCGCTCTGCCCTCGAGGATGGCATCGGGCCAGCTGTAAACGGGTACCTCGGAAGGCCGCGGCACCGGAGGTACGGGCAGTTGACCGCAGCGCGGTTGGGGCAGCCGGCCCCAGATGTTCGAGCCCGAAGACCCTCCGGGAACCCCGATGTTGCCGGTAGCCGTCTGCAGTGCCACGGCCATCCGGATCGCCTCCTCCCCGGCGATCGTTCTCTGGATGGACAATCCCGGGATCAGAGCCGCGGGTTTGTTCCTACCGTATTGTCGGGCCAGCTCCACAATCGCTTCCCTCGGGGTTGCACAGATCCCCTCCGCCCAGGAGGGCGTTTTCGGCTGTCCGTCATCCTCGCCGCGGACATAGCGTTCCAGGACATCGAATCCGACGCTGGTCCTCCGGACAAAGGTCCTGTCTACCAGATCTTCGCGGAGCAGCACGTACAGGACCGCCGCCATCAGGGCTGTATCCGTGCCGGGACGTACGGGGATCCAGCGGTCCGAGAGTTGCTGAACCGTTCGTGATCGCCGTGGATCGACGGCAACTACCGGAACACCCTTTCTCCTCTGCTCGCGGATACGGCTGCCCAGCTCGCAGCCGAATCGGGTATCCGCCACATTGGCGCCCCAAAGAAGAATCAGCCGTGAGTGCCGTAGCGTGGCTGCATCGATCCCGTAACGGCGGACATGTCCGGGACCGAACAGATAAGGAGCAACAAAACTCTCGGCACCGGAACTGTAGCTCCCGGTGGTATCCGTATAGCCCCCGAACAGACTGAAGAATCGCCGCGTTACCAGCTCCGTGTTATGGAGAGCTCCCCGACAGGATCCCGATCCTCCCAAGCGTAGTACCGATTCCGCTCCCCAGGTTTCCCGGATCTGCTCGAGCCGGTCCCTAACGACCTGCAGGGCTTCGTCCCAGCTGACTTCACGAAACCGACCGGAACCGCGGGGACCCGCGCGCACCATGGGAGATTTCAACCGCCCCGGGTGGTACACCCCCCGGACCATCTGGTAGCCCCGAACGCAGCCCCTCATGTGCGCCGTACGTATGGGATTGTCGCGGATTCGAAGCAGCCGTCCATCCGCGGTTTCGGCAATCAGGGGACAACCTGCGCCACAGTCTTTGTTGCAGGAAACAGGCAGACGAAGAGGATCGTTCACGGTGTGATTTTTCTAGGAAAGGATATAGAAGGCCATGAGCAGCCACATGACTGCGCCGATGCCCAGTCCGAGCAGATAGCCGGCCAGCACATCGTAGAGATAGTGTACCCCGAGAATGATGCGGGACAGTCCCACCAGCAGGGACCATAGAAGCAGAGCTACACCGATGAGGGGCCATCGGCCCGCCATGACGACGATCGTCATGGTAATGGTCCTGGAAGCATGGCCGGAGGGAAAAGAATGAGGATCGGTCTTTCTATAGAAAGAACCCCAGTCCCCTGCAGGTCTTCTCCTGCGAACTGCAAACTTCACAATGGAGGTGACAACAATGGAAAGGGCAAAACCTGCGGCAACGGGGATGACGATACTCTGCCTGGAAAAACCATGCAGCCACCAGAGTGCAAACAGGCAGGGAACGACGACCACCGAGTCGGCAGAATGGGCAACTATGGCCAAAATCTTACGGGCCCAGGAACTTTTGACTATCTCCTGCAGTCGGTGGCTCACGGTGTTGTCGAACCGTTTGAAGGATCGAAGATTCACGGGCTCGATTATAGTCGATACTCGAGCGTCTGGGCAACGAACTCGAGATAGATCCGCTGCCGGCCCGGAGACGTAACACGAATCCCGAATTTACCCGGGATACACTCGTAGGGAATAGGATAACCGAAGACACCTAGTCCTTGAGGGACATGGGATTGCAGAGGTTATCGTCACAGTCGGCAACACGGCCGCAGTTGAAGCAGATATACTGCGGGTTTTGGGTCAGTTCCTTGATTTTGTCAAACTGGTCATTGCTGGCCAGAACACACAGATGTCCCCGATGATCGCCCTTACACTCGCCTTTTTTCATTTCGGGTCCTACTATTTCGTTTTCAGACGAGAATTTCAACCCCCGAAATCGCAAGAATCCCGGGAATCCCGGGACCGGACGAAACACGATGGAAATTCGCGGGCGTGGAACTAACGGGAATGTTACGGGCCGCCACCGCTCAATACCCCGCCCGCAAGATCAGCCCTTTGTACTCTTCGAGGAAGCCGGACTGTAAAAATACCCCCTTGTACGGACTTTTCCGGGCCGATGATCCATTGATCCGTTCCACTCGAACCGTCTTCCTGGGTGCGACGTCCCGGTTGAGGAGATCCGCATATACCCGCAGATACCCGGGTAGGTTGGAATCCTCAGGTGTGACCCGCAGATCTACCTCCGCCCCTCTCCTCTTGGATACCAGAACCAACCTGCTTCCATGATACACGAGGTGATTGGATGCCAGGCGTGCCGGAAGTCCCGCAACGGGAAGCCCCAGTCCGCAGGGAGATGCAGGATCTGCGGCGCAGATCCAGAAAATCTCCTCCTCGGGAAGCCCCGCCTGGAGAACTCGAAAACCCCGGTGGCTGATGAACTGCAGCCCGCTAATGCCTTCGAAGAAGTAGCCGCTGAGGATCTCCCCGGACAGCTCCATGATCCGCAGGGTGCGGAACAGCCGCGACCACTGCAGGGGCGGAAGCTCTCGGGCTGCAAGCTCCCGGAACAGAATCCCGTAACGCTGCAGCAGCTGGCGGACCCGTTCCCGAGCCAGCTCCTCCTCTTCCAGGGGGTCTGCCTCTGCTCCGCGATCGATCCCGTACCAGCTGCCCGAGAGAGGATGGGCCGCCCGCCACCTGTCATAGCTTCCTCTTCCAGGCCCGCGCCCTCCGGTTCCCGGTCTCTGCCGGCTTCCTCCGCTGCGATCCAGGGGGAATCGAAATCCTCCGGCAGCGGCCCTTCGCAGCACAGCGAAGGAATCCGAGGCCAGCTCTCCTTTCCACACCAGCTCCCAGATCTTTCGGGTGGTATCGGCCGGTGTCGATCCCCCATGATCCACCAGGTCCCAGAAAGAGTACTTGCCGCGGGAGGAGGGCAGCAGTCGCTTTAGCTCCTCGACTCCATCGGTACCTTCAGGCTCGAGATAAAGCGCTAGATCCGAGGCGAAGCAGAAGGCGACACGCTGCCTGCCACAGCCGAACCACTGCAGCTCGCTGCTGCGAAGCAGCTCATCCAGCCAGGAAGCGTAATAGGGTGCCAGCCGCGCAGGAAAGATCTCCTCCTCCCACAACCGAATGGATGCGGGGAAACCGAACAGACTCTCCAAGACCCGCTGCAGATCTTCCAAACTGCTGCCCTGCTGTTGCCGCTTTCTGCCGATCACTCCCTGCTGGACCGCTACAAACAGCGGTAGCCGATCCGGACTCAGCGCCGCGAAGGAGGGGCGCCCGGCTCTACGGTTCAGGCGCAGCAGGATCTCCAGGTTTTGCGCATCGCAGACCTGGGGGGAGTAAGCCTCCCGGGTCAACCGATCCATGACCACGGTCCCGTTTTCCGCCAGGGCGGCGAGCACGGCTTCTACTCTGGATGGCTTCAATCCGAAACAGCTCGTGATCCAAGCCGGAGGTAGGGGTCCGTAATAGCGCAGCCATTCGGCCACCAGATCGGAAAGGTGGGGCTCCGCTCCCTCCAGGCCCGGCTCAGCAGAAGCGGTGATATTCCGCAGCCGCTTCATAGAGCCCGGCGAGAAGCCCACTTCATCCACCTCCAGCAGGTCGATCAGCTCGTCGGGATTCCGGCCATATGCCAAGCCGAGGGAACGCAGGATTCTGGGCATCTGCTCGAGGGCGGACACCATCCAGGCCTCCGCCCCGGGGAGACGGAAGCGAACCAGCTTGTCTGCGATTTCTTCTATATGGAGGACTTGCGGATCATGATCGCGGCGCACCGCGTGGATCAGCTCGTGCCACTCGGCGTCCTCGACCAGCAGCCGCTCCTTGACCCAATCGAGAAGCTCGCCGGCCGTGGCCGGGGCATAACCGGGGGCGAGGCGCTGCAGCTTCGACTGCAGCTCCGCCGCCAACCCGGAGGCGATTCGCGGGCGCAGCTGCGAAGAGTAGAGAATCTCCCGGATCACCTCCTCCTGAACTGCAGAGCGGCCGCCGGCGGACGACCCGTCGCCGCGATACACGTGCTCATTTGTCTGGATCCAGCTTATGTTCTCCGCAAAGGGAGAGGGAGAGCTCGTCCGGATTTCGCTGCGGCGGATCTGGCCCTGCTGCAGTTCGGCCAGCAACATCTTGAGGGAGGGCAGGTCGAACTCGTCCTGAAGACAGCTTCTCCAGGTTTCCAGCAGGATGGGGAACTCGCCATAACCGGCCACCCCTTCCAGAAGCTTTTTCGCCCGCATGCGGGTCAGCCAGAGGGGAATCCGCCTGTCCAGATTCGAGCGGGGAAGCAGCAGGGCCCGTGCGGCGTTTTCCCGAAAACGGGCTCCGAAGAAGCCGCTTCCCTCCAGGCTGCTGCGCAACAGCGTTTCGACCTCTTTCGGTTGAACCAGGGAGAGAAGCTCATCCACGGAAAAGCCTTCAGGATCCGAGGGGATGATGAGAACACAGTCGTCGTCGGCCAGAATTTCGATGCTGCTTTCACGGTGCTCGTCTTGCCAGGCAGCCTCCAGGACGAGGGAGAAGGGGTAGTTGACCCGGCTGCCCCACAGTGTGTGGAGGATCACTCGGCTGAAGGACGCTTGGGCAAGAGGCCCTTCCACGTGCTCGATGAGCAGATGATGGCGATGGGGGAGCTCGCAGCCCGTAACGGCTCTCTGCTTTTTGAGGAAGGCAATCAGAGTTTCGGCTGAAGCTTCGTCGAAGAAGTACTCGGAAATGAGCGTATCCGCCATCCGTGCGGGCCGGTTCAGGTTGTCATCCCAGGCTTCCAGAAAAAGACCGACTCTTTCACTGAAGGGGAAATCCCGGCCCGCTTTTTCCGCCCGCCAGAAAGGGGTAATGTTGATCGGTCCGTTCCACGGAAGGACCTCAACGTTCTTCGAATCAATGCGGACGATCTTCCAGTTCTGCGTGCCCAGGTTGAAGGTATCCCCGATCTTTCGCTCCCAGACAAACTCTTCGTCCAGCTCTCCGATCTTGGCGGCGTTGTTCTGGATCCGCAGATCGTAGTAGCCGCGATCCGGTATGGTTCCCCCTGAGCGATAGATCAGCGGCAGCGCACCCC
>CAZPQC010000150.1:0-8872 GCA_964588525.1 uncultured Spirochaetaceae bacterium | reverse complement strand
GCGCTCGGCCGCCAGCGATCCGGTACGGCCGGAACCCGCCGGGCTGCGGGCAGCCGCCCCGGCCTCGGCCAGGAGGCGGGATACGACCCGCAGCACATTCCCATCCACCACCCCCAGGGGTCTGGCGAAGGCGATGCTCAGCACGGCCGCGGCCGTGTACTCACCGATTCCCGGTAGGGAGCGCACCAGCTCTTCCGTTTCGGGAAAGCGTCCGTCCCTGCTGTCGACGATGATCCGGGCCGAGCTGTGCAGGTTTCGGGCCCGGTTGTAGTAGCCCAGCCCCTCCCAAACCTTGAGCACCTCCTCCGCCGGCGCTCGGGCCAGGGATTCGACCGTCGGGAAGCGGCTGAGCCAGCGCCGGTAGTATTCCGCCGCAGTTTCACTGCGGGTCTGCTGCAGCATCACCTCGCTGATCCAGATACGGTAGGGATCGTGCTCCTCTCTCCAGGGCATCTCCCGCTTGTTCCTGAAGAACCAGACCAGCAACCGGTGACTCAGCTCGGGGAAGCGGATACCGGGAAACGGATGTTCCGAGGAGACCGGGGGATCACCCATCCTCTTCGATGATGCGGATGTGGAGCTCCTCCAGCTGGGCGGGATCCACCTCGGCCGGACAGTCGTCCATCAGGCTCTGGCCGAGGGTGTTTTTGGGAAAGGCGATCACCTCGCGGATCGATTCCTCGCCGGCCAGCAGCATAACCAGCCGGTCCAGTCCCGGAGCGATGCCTCCGTGCGGCGGGGGCCCGTAGGCAAAGGCATCCAGGAGAAATCCGAAGCGCCGCCGGGCTTCCGCTTGCGGAAGTCCCACGACGGCGAAGATGCGGCTCTGGAGCTCGGGATCGTGCACCCTGATCGAGCCGGAGGCCAGCTCCGTACCGTTGCAGACCAGATCGTACAGATCCCCCTTGACAGCTCCCGGGTCTTTTTCCAGCTCGGCGATGTAACGCTCCTGGGGCATGGTGAACAGGTGGTGGGAGGGATCCCATTTTCCCTCCTCCTCATTCCATTCGAAAAGGGGGAAGTCGATGATCCAGCAGAAGCGGAAGGCCTGCGGGTCGGACAGACCCAGATCCTTTCCCAACTGGGAACGCACCGCCCCGAGAGACAGGCAGGCCTTCTTCCACTCCGCTCCCACCAGCAGGATCAAGTCCCCCGGCGTCGCCCCCAGCCTGCCGGGGAGGTCCTGCTGCACCGTCTCGTAGAACTTGGAGATTCCCCCTTCCAGGCCGCCCTCGGTCACCTTCATCCAAGCCAGCCCTTTGGCACCATAAACCTTGGCGGTTTCTTCCAGCTCTTCGACCTGCTTCCGGGAGTATTCGCCGCACCCGGGTGCGACCAGAGCCTTCACCGCTCCGCCTTCGGCGAGCACCTGTCGGAACACCTGGAACTCCCCCCGCTCGGCCAAATCGCCAAAATCCTGCAGTTCCAACTCGAAGCGCAGATCCGGTTTATCCGAACCGTAGCGATTCATGGCCTCATCGTAAGCCAGCCGGGTAAAGGGCAGGGAAAGCTCCATATCCTTGGTTCTGCGGAAGATATTGTTCATCATGCCCTCGACCACCGAGAAAACGTCCTCCTTGCCGACGAAACTCATCTCGATATCGATCTGGGTGTGCTCGATCTGCCGATCCCCCCGGGCATCCTCGTCCCGGAAACAGTGGGCGATCTGGAAGTACCTGTCGAAACCGGAGACCATCAACAGCTGCTTATAGATCTGCGGGGATTGGGGAAGGGCGTAGAACTTGCTCTTGTGCAGCCGGGAGGGCACCAGGAAGTCGCGGGCTCCTTCGGGAGTCGAGCGTATCAGGGTGGGGGTCTCGATCTCGTAGAAGCCCTGGTCGATCAGGTACTCCCGGGCGGCGTAGGTGGCATCATTGCGAAGACGGATCTTTCGCTGCATCGAGAAGGAGCGCAGATCGAGAAACCTGTATTTGAAGCGCAGCTCCTCCCGGGCGTCGCTCGCCTCGTCGATCATGAACGGAAGGGTGGCGCAGCGGGAGAGGATGCTCATCCGCTCGACCTTGATCTCCACCTCCCCGGTGGGCATCTTGGGATTGACCATGTCCTTCGGTCGCTCGCGAACCTCCCCCTCCACGGCGATGCAGTATTCGAATTTGAGCTCGGCGGCCAAGTCTTTCAATTCCTCGGGGGCGTCCGCATCGATGACCACCTGGGTGAGGCCGTAGCGATCGCGGAGATCGATGAACTTGATAGTTCCGAAATCCCTGTGCCTGTGCACCCAACCGTTCAGAGTCACATTCTTGCCCACATCGGCCCTACGCAGTTGTCCGCAGGTGGCGGTTCGTTTCATTGCTTCCATGCCGATGAATCTACCATTGGAGCGAAGGGAAAGACAAGGTGAGGGGTCTGCCGACTTAGGCTTTTTTCGTTGACAGGATCGCAGGTATTTTCTATGCTTCAGCCGGTTTTATGAGACCGAAACACGGGGCTCTTTTACCTGCTGCAATTTGCTGCATCCTCCTGTTTGCTCCGGCTCTTTCCGCCCAGCAGCCGGGCTCCGAGCTCACTCCCTCGCCGGCCGATCATTCCCAGACCCTTCGCGTGGCCGCCGTCCAGCTCAAGATTCAGCAATCCGATCTGCGTTCCTTCGCAGCTTTTCATTCCCGCATCGAAGCTCTGGTAGTGCGCTGCCTGTCCTTCGAGCCGGATCTGATCGTTTTTCCGGAGTATACTTCGGTATTCCTGGCTCTGGTCCCCTACTATCCTGTGATTCTTGCCTCCCGCAGTGCCGAGGATGGGCTTTCGCGCATAAGTGCCCGGGATCCTCTGATCAAAGGGTTTCGGGATCTTTTTCTCGTCAATTCGGGGCTGGTCGAGCGGGCCATGGAAGAGGTTTTCGCAGACCTGGCCCGGCGGTATGAGGTGGCTGTGATTGCAGGGACCTATTTCGCCTGGAGTGAGGGGGAGCAGAAGTCAGCACTGGTCAACAGGGTCGTGGTGTACGATCGGACCGGCGAGATCATCTATACGCAGGACAAGGTCTTTCTCACACCCTTCGAAGAGCAGCTGCTGGAAATCTCCCCCGGTCTGCTCGAGCAGGCCGAGCCGTTTGTGCTGCAGGGGCACCGGATCGGCATCACGATCTGCCGGGACACCTTTTTCTCAGACTGGTTGCGGGTGCATGCGGGAGTGGATCTCTGGATTGACATCAAGGCCAACGGCACCGCCTATACCCAGGAAGAACGACAGCGGTTCCTCCGGGCCTTGCCGGCGCGCATCGACGAGGGGGATATCCCCTACGGGCTGACTGTCTGCCTCACCGGATCTCTGCTGGATATGTTTTGGGAGGGGCAGTCGTCTCTGGCCAGCAAGGATCCGGGGGAGGGAATCCGCTTCGTCGAGAAAGCGGCTTCGGCTTCGGAGGAGGAGATTCTGTTTTTCTCGATCCCCGTCCGAGACGCAAACTCGCCGCATTGATTTGACTGACCAGCCGCTGCATGATTATCTTTTCCCCATGAGAGCAATTATTATAATTTTGATAATGTTTCTTCTTTCCGGGACCCTGATCTACGCCTCGGGGGGGAACGAACGGGTCGCGCAGGCGACGAGCGCTCGCGCTGCAGTCGCAGAGCCGTTGAGCTCGGAGAGGCTGGCCGAGATCATAGCCACGGGGGATCCCAACACCTATCTGGTAGACGTGCGTACCGCCGCAGAGTACAACGCCGGCGCCATTCCCTCGGCTGTCAACATCCCCTTCGACCAGATCGCCGGGAGTCTTCCCACGGAAGATCGTTCGGCCCGCATCATCGTCTATTGCAGGTCCGGAAACCGCTCGGCAGTCGCCGCCGATACCTTGACCGAGCTCGGCTTCACGGATGTTCTGGATTTCGGCGGCGTGGGCAACTGGAAGGGAGAGCTGGAGGTCAGGGACTAAGTTACCCTTCCTGCTTGATCTTCTCGGCGAACCTCCGTCCGAACTCCCTGGCTTTGTCCAGGTCTTCTTTGGTCGGACTGCCGTTGAACTCGAAGGAATCCTCCAGTTCCCATTTGATAGGCTCGACTATCTGTTTGATGTTTCGCAGCGCTCCGCCGCTCCAGCCATAGCTTCCGAACATGGCGGTTTTCTTGTTGAGGATTCGCTTCACGGCGGCGTGGTTCAACACGTCCATCACCGGCGGAAACAGAGCTCCCTCGTAGGTGGGTGCGCCGATCATCACTCCCCGGTTCACCCAGAGAGCGGGCAGGATGTAGCTGACGTGGGTACGCGCGGCGTCGAATATCTGCAGCGGTACCCCGGTGCTCGCGATCCCCTGGGCCACGACGTCCATAACCCGTTCGGTGTTGCCGTACATCGAGCCGTACACCAGGGCGATTCCCGGCTCTGTGGGTCCTGCGGCGTACTCGGCCCATTTCTTGTACAGCTCGATGATCCGCCCCGGATTGCTTCTCCATATCAGCCCGTGGGACGGAGCGATCACTTGGACCTCGATTCCTCCGAGCTTACCGATCGCATTGAGGGTGGGCTTGCTGAACTTGGCCACGATGTTCACGTAGTAGCGGAGGGACTCCTGCTCGTAGAAGGGCAGATTCTGGCATTCATCGTCGAAGATCGTGCCGATCAGCGCGCCATAGCCTCCGAAGCCGTCGCAGGAGAACAGGATCTTCTCCGAGGTGTCGTAGGTCATCATGGTCTCCGGCCAGTGCACGAAGGGGGTGTGGAAGAACTGCAGCTTGCGGCTGCCGATGTCCAGAGTCTCGCCGTCCTGAACCTCCTGGAAGTTCTCGGTAATCCCGTAAAAATTCGCCAGCAACTCCTTCATCTTGGGGGTGCCGAGAATGGTCACATCGGCATTGATCTGCAGGAAGGTCTTCAGGACCCCGGTGTGATCGGGCTCCAGATGGTTCATCACGACATAATCCAATTCTTGAATCGGCACCAGGTCCAGGATCTGGCTGAAGAACTCGTCGGTTTTCAGGGCCTTGGAAAGGTCGATCAGCACCTTTTTCTTGTCGAGCAGCAGATAGGCGTTGTAGGATACTCCTTCCTCCTCGATCGGCCAGATTCCTTCGAACAGATCCGTGGTGCGGTCGTTTACACCGATCCAGAAGACGTTTTTTCGAATTTCAACGGCTGGCATCGCTTCCTCCTGGGGGTATTTCGTTTACATGATTGTTCTCTACTATGATATGCGGCGCGACTTTTGGCAAGGCGGTGAGACCTTGAACAAGGAGTGAAAATGGGCCTATCGTTCCTGTAGAATCTTGTCTGCACTTACCTGGAAGTTAAGCGATGCCGGATGAATTGAAGCCCTTTACGATCAACAGTGACAATATACTTCTCAAGGTGAAAGCTTTTCCCAAGGCGGGAGAAAACCGGATTATTGAAGCGCGAAACGGGGAGTTGGTGGTACGCATCCGGGCACCCGCGCTCAAAGGACAGGCGAACAAGGAACTGGTGAAATTCCTGGCAAAGACGCTGGCTGTGGCCAGGTCCGAGATCAAGATCCTCTCCGGCGAGAGCTCCCGGCACAAGCTGATCAGCCTTCCTCTGAGCGCTGGATCGGCTTTGGAGGACATTTTCTGACAGCTCTCAACCTCTTTCTCGAACAGACCAGACACGATCTGATAGGCGGGGAGGCCGCCGATCCGCTCACCGCGGTGACGGGCAGCAGCGCGGCGGATCTGGATTCCATCGCGGGCTCGATTTGCTACGCGCATCTCCTGGCCCGAGAGGGCAGATCGGCCGGGCAGACCTTTCCCTTCCTGCCGATTCCCCGCGCGGATCTTCCGCTGCGTTCGGAGGCGGTCTATCTGTTCGGTAGAGTCGGCCTGCAGTGGGAAAATCTGGTGTTTGGGGATGATATCGACCTGGAGGATCTGCTGATCCCCCGGCAAGGGGAGCTGGTTCTGGTGGATGATCCGGGAAATGATCTTGCCCCGGCTCTGCGCCAGAGGATTACAGAGGTGATCGACCATCGCCCGGTGGATCAAACGGCGCTTGGCGTTGCCGGGCGTTCCGTCGGATATGCAGCCGAAAACCCCGTCGGCACGAGTTATCGCCTGCCGCTGAAGCGTCGGATCTTGGAGCCTGTCGGTTCCGCCTGTACCCTGGTGGCCGAGCAGATAATGCAACGCAAACCGGAGATTCTGGATCGTCAGTCGGCGACCCTGATGCTGGCCGCAGTTCTGCTCGATACCGTCAATCTGGATGCGGATGCGGGAAGGGCGACGGAGAAGGACCGAGAGATTGCCGGGATTTTGATTCAGGCGGGATCCGCCGACTCGGCCGGTCTGTACGAGGAGCTGGTCCGGGCGCGCTTCGATACCGGGGAGCTGAGCAGCAACCAGCTGCTGCGCAAAGACTACAAGGAAGGCAGGGCCGGAGCTGTGCGCTTCGGGATGAGCAGCGTACCCCTGTTGCTGGATTCCTGGCGGCAACGAGACGAACGGATCGAGGAGGCGTTTTCCGGCTTTCTGGCGGACAAGGCGTTGGATCTCCTGGTTGTGTTGCTGTATCGGCAGGGTGAGAAACTCCGCCGCCAGCTGGTTATTTGCACCACAGACGAACATCTTCTGACTCATTTGGTTTCCGGCTTGGCCAAGCCTCTGGGACTCTCGGATGTATCCTCGGCGACGGACGGGGGAGAGGGATCAGCGGGACCGCGCCTGAGCGGGGGCCGGCGGGTCGTGATTCGCCGTTTTTTGCAGAGGGAGGCGAGCGTTTCGAGAAAACGAATCGAGCCCCTTGTTCGGGAGATTCTCGAAAGCCTATGAGATCCAGCGACCGCAACGGCTTGCCGTATATTATCGACCCAAATTCCGAACCGGTATTCCCGGACTCGATCCGGCCCGATCAGAACGGGCTGATCGCCGTAGGCGGAAACCTGTCCGAGCGCGTGCTGGTGGAAGCCTACAGCAAGGGGATTTTCCCCTGGTTCAATGGCCCGCCGATCATGTGGTTTTCGACGGATCCGCGGCCGGTCCTGTACCCGGACCGTCTCAAGATCACCAAACGCCTGGGGCGAATCCTCAGACAGGGTCGCTTCGAGGTGCGTTTCGACAGGGATTTCGAGAAAGTCGTGTTCTTCTGCGGCACCGTTCCGAGACCGAAGCAGGAGGGAAGCTGGATCGATAGGAACTTCTTCGAAGCGTACACGCGGCTGCACTATGAGAGGTACATCACCCACTGTGTCTCAGTGTACCGTGAGGGGAGCCTGTGCGGCGGCCTCTACGGTGTGACCCTGGGACGGGTGTTTTTCGGTGAATCGATGTTCTCGCTTCAGGCAAACGCGTCCAAGGTGGCGTTGGCCCACCTCTGCCGATGGTTGAAGCGGCGCAACTTCCTGATGATCGACTGCCAGCAGGTGACCCCGCATATCCTCAGTATGGGAGCCGTGCAGCTGTCCCGAAGCGAGTATCTGAAGCTGCTGCACGGGGGATTGCAGGCCCCTCATCATCACTACCGCTGGTCGGGCGAGTGAGAGGGGATCGAGTTTCGAGGATCCGAGGTATGGAGGCGGCAATGCCGCCCCTATCGCCTGGCCGATCTTTCAGATGAGGCGCACTCGGGACAGATGCCGTATACGACGAACTGTTTGGCCTCCACCACCGTGTCTTCGGGCACCTCGACGTAGGGCATGGTCTGTCCGAGGAGGCAGCTCATACGCCTGCACTTCTTACACACGAAGTGGGGGTGGTTTCCCGGGCAATGTTCCTGGGACAGGGAATGAGCGCAGTATCTCCACACCCCGTCCGTACCCTGCACTGCATGTACGATCCCTCTGCTCTGCAAGGTCAGGAGGGTTCGATAAACGGTTACCCGGTTGAACGCTCGTATTTTTTTTCTCCGCCACAGATCTGCATGGGAAACCGGGCGGCCGAATTTCAGCAGGTAGCCCAGGATTGCGGCGCGCACGGGGGTGACCCGGAGGGAAACGCTTCGCAGAAGGGTGCGTGAAGTTGCCTGGTATTCGGATATGCTCATCGGCGTCCCGAGATTAAATGCAATTAAGTTGCATTAATAATTATCTATATTAGATAAAATTACAACATCAATTTATTATTTTTTATCTTTCTATTATTGACAATTCGCAGAGATTTCTCTACGATCCTGCCTTACCGGACTCGAGTAATGAAGTGAGAATCATGAAAACGAATCTGTTTGTTCTGCTGTTCATCGTAGTTGCGGCCTCCCCCGCATGGCTGGGAGGATCTCAGGCATCCAACCCCGTTGAGAGGCAGCAGAGCGTCAGGGTCATAACCTGCGGAAAGGCGCACTTCCTGGTTCTCGATACCCTGTACATGTTCCCGGAAGCCGTCGAATCCGTGGTGGCCTTTGGAGACAGCAGCCAGGTCGGAGGAAACTTCATCTTCCTTCTGGATCCGGAGGCGGAGCAGCGAGCCGTGCTGGCCCCGGACCCCGGTGTGGAGGAGATCCTGGCTCACAGACCCGATTACGTGGTCTTGAAGAGCTACCTGAGCAACGGGCTCGGCCGCCAGCTGGAGGATCTGAATGTGAGCGTTCTCTACGTGGATCTGGAAAGCCCGGATCAGTTTCGGCAGGATATCGCAGCCATTGGAAAACTCTTCGGGAATTCGGAGCGTGCTGAAGCGCTCAATCGCTTCTTCGACGAGAGCTTGCGGACGGTTCAGAGAATCGGTGAAGCGATTCCGGAATCGGAGAAGCCGAACACCCTTTTGCTCTACTACGGTGCACGGAGCGGAACGGCATCGTTCAACGTGCCCCCCAGACAGTGGTTGCAGACTAGTCTGGTGCAATGGGCCGGGGGAAGACCGGTTTGGTTCGAGGCGGCTGCAGCGTCCGGTTGGCAGCAGATCGGCTTCGAACAGATCGCTGCCTGGAATCCGGACTATATCCTGCTGGTCTCCTACCACACCCCTGTGGATGAAG
>CAZPQC010000149.1:0-9059 GCA_964588525.1 uncultured Spirochaetaceae bacterium | reverse complement strand
TGGGGATGAACCTGTTCTACAAGCGGGAGTTCGACAAGGCGATCAAGTACTTCGTCTATGCCCGGGAGTTTTTGGACAACGATCCGATCCTGCCGATTTACCTGAACCGCTGCAAGAACTTTGTAAAGACCCCGCCCCCTGCCGAATGGCAAGGGTACTACATCCTCTCCGAAACGTAGCTCGTCCGGCAAACGCAAGCCACCGTCCAACCGCCGTAGCAAAATCGAATCGCTGAGATCTCCGCATCCGCATCATTCCGCATGTTTCTGAAAAAATTCCGGATTTCCCCGGTGACACTCCATGAACCGCCCGGTGTTCAACCATTGAAACTCGAGCGACTGGAGGAACATCGTATGAAGAAGACGATTTTGGCGGTTATCCTGCTCAGCTTACTCGGATTCGGCGTGTACGCCGACAACGTCCGTTTCGGTCTGATCGGAGGCGTGGAGTTCGGGGAAAAGCCCGACTACGACACCGTCGTCGAGCAGTTCCACTCCGGCGACGGCGTGCTGAAGGGGTTCTACTGGGAAGTGATTCCCGATCATATCGGGTACGGCATGACCTGCAACTTCCTCTTCGACCGGCGGGAGTCGCTGATTCCCGAAGTCGATTACCAGTGGACCATGGACTGGATCGCGACCTGGGACTTCCGCTATCACCCCCTCCGCTGGTCTTTCATCGACCCCTTCGTGGAGTTCGGTTTGGGAAGCGCGGGGAGGGTCGATATCACCGACTACGAGGAGTACGGGCTGGATGAGGAGATGGTGAAGGATTCCCTGTACCTGTCCCTGTTCGCCCAGGTCGGTTGGGGTCTGGGTTTGCGCCTGGGAGCCCTCAACGTGGGCGCCCGCATGGCCTACCGCTTCTGGAACGAGCCCCTGCCGGGGACCCGGTTCGAGCCCTATCCGCTGGACGATTTCAATGTCGGCGTATTCGGCGGGCTGCGGTTCTAAAGCACAGTCCGATCTCTATTATAGGCAAGCGTGGGGCAACGCAGAGAGGCTGTCCAATCGGGCGGCCACTCTGCGTTTGGAGCTAAAGCATCGGGTCTTGAATCACGAGATGGCCCGCTCACTTTGCCACAGGGAAGGGGCTACACCTGTTTTCCGCTTGAATAGACGGGAGAAGTAGTATTGGTTTTCGAAAGCCAGCATATGGGCTACTTCCTTTACGGTGTACCGCTGTTCCCGCAGCAATGTCTTCGCCTTGTTGATCTTGATCTGCAGAAAGTACTGGTAGGGAGGCAGTCCGGTGTAGTCTCTGAAGATCCTTCTGAACAGCTGATAATCCAGACCGAGGGATTGGGCGACCGTTTCCATGGCGATAAACGAGTACTTGTTTTCCTCGAATATGAACTTGGCTTTTTGAACGATCTGCTCCGCTTCCGAGCTCTGTCGGTTCTGCCGCATGATTGCCAGGACTGTTGCCATGACCTGGACCACCGCCGCACCCGCCTGGAGCTGATACCCCGGGGGCTCTCGGTTGACCAGATCGATTATATTGAGGAAATGCTGCAGCAGGGAATCGTGAAGTCCCACCGGAAACACCGGTTCCTTCGGTGTGAAGAAACCCTCCTCCATCATTGCGTACGGGAAGGAGCCGTCGAACCCCACCCAGTATTCGTCCCAACCGGTGTCGGGAGACGGCGAAAACCAGTGCCAAATCCCCGGAAACAGCATGAAGACGGTTCCCGCCGTGATCGGCCGGGGATTCCTGTCGACCGTCTTGAAGATGCCTTCTCCCTTGGTTATATAGACGAGCTGAAACTCGTGGAGTACCCGCCCCCGCTCCCAATGACGGGAGTACTGCGGGGGATGTGTTTCCGGACGCGGGGGATAGACGACGCCCGGTTTTATCTCCGTGCAGCCGGTATCGACGCAGTAGATCTGCCAGCGTTTGTCCAGGTCGCTGATGGTGAGATACTTGGAAAAAGGTGAAAGGGGTACCGCCATCTTTCAACGAAAAACCAGTATACCAGGCTGGCAGAAAAAATAAAGTCGGTTCAGCAGACCCGGTGGAAGTCCAGATCGAGCAGCTGCGCCAGCTTTTCGATTTTGCCGGCAATATGACCGATACCGATTGCGCAGTGATGGGCGGGACCGGCCTTTGACCATTGGTTTACAAACTCCCGGGCACCGATGCAGAAACGGTAGCGACTGTTGGTGTTGCCGATGTGAAGAACCGGACCCGCTACCGATTCCCCCTCCGCTACCAGCAAGCCTGTTTTCCCCTGTCCGTCCTGTACCACCGACAGCAGCGTGACCGGGCCCTGCTTCACGCTCATCTGGATCGATACGCCTTTGCCAGGTTTTCCATGATAGACGGGGAGGGGAACCAGCTCGACCTCGCCCTCGGCGATCGCGAAATGCGCCGGTCCGTCGTGTCCCAGAAACACCAGGTCTTCCTTGAAATCCATCAGGTAGAACTCGGAAAAACTTCCTCCGGCACCAAAGGCATCCATGATCTTCATGGCCTGGACGTTTTTCACCTCGCACTCCCCGGCCACCGGCACGTGGTTCGCCGTCAGCAGGGAGTTTCCGGCAATTACCGAAGTGATGATATCCTCGTGGCCGCTGCCGGGAGTCCCCTCATAGTAGTAGGCCAGGGATCCCAGCTGATAGCGGGAAACGAGCATGTCCAGGGCGCAGGAGGTCTGGGCTGCCCGGCGCAGCTCCTCGGCGGAGCACTCCTCCGATACGCTGAACTCCCGCTGAAACTGTTCGAGTTTCTTCCGGATCTGCTGCTCCGTTGCCTGATCCCGCAGCCGCTTGAGCTCGTCGATCTCCAGCAGCTCGAAATGATTTCCGAATGCCGCGGATTGCTGGGTGAGGTCGCTGTACACATCCAGCATGCCGCCGTAGTAGTGGCCCAGAACCCCCACCCTGTTTTCCCGCATTACCGCGGCCACGGCCGCCGCCTCGATCCAATCCCCGATCTCTTTCCAGGCCAGCGGATCGTCCAGATAACCGGTAACCAGGTGGTAGCCGATGCCCGCCCGATTAAACACGCAGGCGATCTCCGGGGCCGCACAGGCCTGGCAATGGGCCAGCCACTCACCGGTCATGAGGCCCCGGTCTCCGAGGCTGTTGAAGGATCGGTAGTCGACCGCGTCCACGGGCTGGAGATTCAGCACGATGACGGGAACCTTGACCCGCTGTGCGATTGGAAGGACCGTGGAGGAGAGGGCGTAGGTGGACACGTAGAGGAACAGTATTTCTATCCGCTCGCGCCGGAACAGCTCGACCGCGGCGGGTACTTTCAGAGGGCTGTCGATCATCCCGGCATTGACGACCAGGCAGCCGTGATCCTGCAGCCGATCGCAGATCGCATTCTGGTAGCCCGTCAATCGATCCAGCAGGCCATCGAACTGGGCCCAGTAGGTGTCCAGCCCTATACCGAACAAACCGACTCGGATATCTGTTTTCATGACCCCCAGAGTATTGGGAATTTGCCGGTGTTTGTCTACCGGAGCCGGTTTTCCGCGATTCTGCGAGGAAACAACTGCAGCGGCTGCCCCGAAAACCGGAAGGCAACTTGCTACACCGCCGGTTTGTCCCTATGATGGTTGCCAGGCCGGTCATCGATTGGCTGTTTTCGCAATTTCAGGAGTGCAATGATGAGCAAAGACAAACTGAATCAGGCCTTCGAAATCGCCAAGAGCCGCTATGCGGAGCTGGGCGTCGATGTCGGTAAGGCTGTAGAGCGGCTCAAGGGCGTTTCTCTTTCCATTCACTGCTGGCAGGGGGACGATGTAGGGGGGTTCGAGGCTCCGGAGGCCGAGCTGTCCGGTGGGGGCATCCAGGTGACCGGCGCCTATCCGGGAAAGGCGCGAACCCTGGCCGAGCTCAGGCAGGATGTGGAGAAGCTGATCTCCCTGCTTCCAGGCAGCCATCGGCTCAACCTTCACGCCATCTACGGGGACTTCGGCGGCAAGCGGGTCGATCGGGACCGGATCGAGCCGGAGCACTTCGAGAGCTGGGTCCAATGGGCTGCGGCAAACGCGGTCAAGCTGGATTTCAACTGCACCTGTTTTTCGCACCCCCTTGCCGAGGCGGGGTTCACCTTGAGCAGCAAGGATGAAAAAATACGATCGTTCTGGATCGAACACGTGAAGCGCTGCCGCCGGATCAGCGCCTATATTGGGGAAAAGCAGGAGGATCCGTGCATCCACAACCTCTGGTTACCGGACGGGGCCAAGGACCTGACCGTGGATCGTTTCGGGTATCGTCGGCTGTTGCTGCGCTCTCTGGACGAGGTTTATGAAGAGAAGCTTCCCGATTCCGCAATGAAGGATGCTGTTGAATCCAAGCTTTTCGGCATCGGCAGCGAATCCTTCGTGGTCGGTTCCCACGAGTTCTACATGGGCTACGCCCTCAGCAGGGACAAGCTCATCTGTTTCGATCTGGGTCATTTTCATCCCACCGAGTCGGTGGCGGACAAGATCTCCAGCATCTTCTGCTTCGTGGATGAGATCCTGCTGCACGTCAGCCGCCCGGTGCGCTGGGACAGCGATCACGTGGTGATCATGAACGACGATGTCAGGGCTCTGTTCGAGGAGGTGGTTCGCAGCGGCCGTCTGGCCGCTACGCACGTGGGACTGGACTTCTTCGACGGATCGATCAATCGGCTGGGCGCCTGGGCCGTGGGGAGCCGGGCAACCCTGAAATCCCTGCTTGCCGCCCTGCTCGAGCCCCGGGATCGACTGCTGAACTACGAAGAGCAGGGGGATTATTTCGCCCGCCTGGCCCTGCTGGAGGAGTTGAAAGCTCTGCCTTTCGGCGCTGTCTGGGACGCCTACTGCGCCGAGAATGACGCGCCCCTGGATCGGGAAATCATCGGGATTGTTCACGCCTACGAGAAGGATGTCACCGGCAGGCGATCCTAGCCGATCAATCCATGACCAGCCCGCCGTTCACATCCACGGTTTCACCGGTCAGATAGCCCGCTCTCTCCGAGGCCAGGAAGGCGATCGCTTCTCCGATCTCCTCGGGGGTTCCGTAGCGTTTGAAGGGGATCTTCCGGGCGAAGTCGGTATTGATCGCCTCCCCCCAGGCGTCGGTCATAGCGGTCGCCGTCGGTCCCGGGCAGACACAGTTCACGTTGATTCCGTACGGAGCGGCGTAAAGGGCCAGGGATTTCGTCAGGCAGATGATGCCCGCCTTGGAGGCGGAGTAGTGGGCGCCCACCGCCACACCCCCGATCTTGGCCGCCGCGGAGGCGATGGTTACGATCTTGCCCCGTTTGCGCTCCACCATCGTTCGCAGGGCCTCCTGACAGCAGAAGAAGGTGGCCTTCAGATTGACGGCGAACACCCTGTCCCATTCCTCCGGGGTGATTTCCGGCACCCGGGTCAGGCTGGAGATCCCCGCACAGGTGACCAGAACATCGATTCTCTTCGTTTCCTCTTCGACCTGGCGGAACAGGGCCCGGATCTCGGAAAGATCCGTGAGGTCCGCCCGGATGAAAGTGGCCGGAATTCCTCTCTTCCGCCACCCGGCAGCCGCCTCTTCCCCGGCTTCCGTCCCCACATCGGTGATGAACAGGCAGGCGCCCTGCCGGCCCATGATATCCGCCGCGGCCCGCCCGATTCCTCCCGCCCCTCCGGTGATCACCACTGTTTTCTCTTGAAAATCCACCGCATCCTCCTCACGCGAGCGCCAGCATCCTGGACGCGCCCCGAAGCACAGCGATATCCGGCCGTTCCCGCGTCATGTTCAAAGCCATGTTCAGCGCCTCACCCGGGCTTTCCGCCCAGCTGAAACCCAGGCCTTCAGCTTCCTGCCGCCCGATCCCGCTGGAAACCAAAATCAATCGAGCCTTTTCCGTGGCCACGGCGCTGACCTGGGCCATGTGCACGCCGACCACCCGGTGCTGTATCTCTCCGCGCTCCACCAGCTGTTTGATCCTGGCCAGCGGCGGGTAGCCGAAGCGGCGGATCTCCTCCGCGTGGCTCTGGCTCAAGCCCTCCCGGCAGGGTGAGACCAGGATCACCACACCCCCCTTGGTCACTACCTGCCCGGCGGTGTCCAGGGCTTTGTTGGCCTGCCAGAACTCGATGTCGAAGGGATAGCTGTCGGCGATCACGATGTTGTACTTTCCGGGAACCCTGACCCCGAAGACCCGTTCGGCCGTACGGCAGCCGGCCCGATGGGCCTCCACCATGTCCCCGGCCACGGCGGCAACAATTCGGTTGTCCGGGTCGAGGATCACGTTGGCGATGAAGTCCAGTCCGGCTCTGCGGGCCAGGGTGTCGATAGAAGCCCGGATGGGATTCTCGGCTTTGCCCAGGATCTGCTCGGCGGGAACATCGATGCGGGTCCAGTGCATGCTGTCCACGGTTTCCGGCCCGCTCAGCCCGGGAACCAGGATCTTGCCTCCTCCGGTGAACCCGCAGATCTCGATGGGCATGATGGCTCCCAGACCGATCACCAGGTCCGCCTGCCTGACGCGTTTGTTGATCCATACAGGCGCACCCTGCTCCGTGGTGCCCAGGAACTCCAGCTGCTCCTGGTCCTGCCAGTCGTGATTGTGCACGGGGAAACGGTTCACGACGTCGGAACCGAGCTTGTCCGCCATTTCGGCGGGGGTCATTGCTCTGTGGGTCCCGAGGGCCACCATGAACTCGATGTTCTCCTCCCCCAGGCCTGCGGTCTTCAGCTCTTGCAGCACGAGGGGCGCAAAAAGGTGGATCGGTGTGGGCCGGGACACGTCGTCCACCACGATCAGGGCTCCCCGCTTTCCTCTGGCCAGCTCTCTCAGGGGCGGGGTGCCGATCGGCGTAGACAAGGCCTTTCGAACGATCCCCTCTTCGCTGTGCTCGGGTTCCGTGCGGGGGAGGGAGAGCCGGGTTACGCGCAGGTCCTCGGGAATATGCAGCGGTTCTGTTTCCGGATAGGGGAATTCGACGATCACGGGGTTCCCCTGCCTGATGTATCGGGTTCCGACGGATCAACCGGTCGGTTGACGGGATGATCCGGTTTTTGACCGCGTAAAACCTGCGCGACCCCCCGAGCCGTGAGGATCTGAAGATCCAGCAGCGAGGCCACCGAGTAGAAGGCGCAGTGGGGAGTGAGCAGCACGTTGTCCCGGCCGATGAGCGTGCTGTTTTTCGAAAGGGGTTCCTCCTCCAGCACATCCAGGGCGGCTCCGGCGATCGATCCTTCATCCAGGGCGTGTTCAAGAGCGGATTCATCGATCACCGCGCCCCGGCTGGTGTTGACAATATAGGCGGTGCTCTTCATCCGCTGAAAAGCTTTTCGGTCAAACAGATGGTGAGTCTGTTTGGTAAGAGGGGCATGTATGGAGATGATATCCGATTCTTTCAGAAGGGTTTCCATATCCACCAGCTCCACCCCCAGGGCAAGGGCAGTTCGTGCATCGGCGTAGGGATCGGTGGCGATGATGCGGCAGCCGAAAGCACGCAGTTTTTCGGCGACCCGACGGGCGATCTTGCCGAAGGCAATCAGCCCGATTGTGATATCCCTCATGCGAAACACCGGGGCGGCGACCGAGAAGTCCCACCGTCCCTCGGCTATGGAGTTGTGCAGGAGAAGGATCTTACGGGAGGCGGCCAGCATCAGCGCAAGGGTGTGATCCGAAACCTCCTCCACGCAGTAGTGGGGAACGTTCACAACGGGGATACCCCGCTGCGTGGCGGCTTCCAGGTCTATCATGTCCACGCCGATGCCGTAGCGTCCGATCACCCGGCAGTTTGTCAGTGTATCTATGACCCGCCGGGTGATCGGGGCGTATTGAACCAGGATGGCATCCGCCTCCGCGGCCGCTGCGATGACCTCCTCTTCGCTTCTGCAGGAGTACTTGCGCACCTCAGCCACCCCGGCCAGCTCCCGTCGCTCCGGATCGAAGGAGGCGAACTCGCAGTCGGTGATCACTGCCAGGTAGGGTTCATTCATCGCTTCGAGGCTGCCTTTCAGATCTTTCCCCCGGGAAAGCGCTCCAAAACGCCGGGATCGTGGCTGGTGATAATGATATCCGCCGCGGCCTTGATTTTTTTGTAGGCCTCGTGACACTCCCAGAGGTTGTAGAACATCCCGATGGGGTGACCGGAAATTACGTTCTCCTCGAAGAAGGCGACATCCGAAGTGAACACGACCTTACCCCCGGCCGTGTCGGCCTGAACGGCCATGCAGCCCGGGGTGTGCCCGCCGACCCAAAAGCAGCGGATGCCCGGAAGGATCTCCGCCTCCTCATCCACGTACACCAGCTGTTCGGGGCTCAAGGCGGCGATGTGCTGCACCGGTCCCGGGGGGTAGAGGATGTCGTTGTAGAAGTAGGGGCGCTGTTTTTTCATGTATTCGAAGACCCCTCTGCGGGAGACCACCACCCGGGCGTTGGGAAACATGGCCACGTTGGAGGCGTGGTCGTGATGCAGGTGGGAGACGAACACATGATCCACCTTTTCCGGGTTGATGTTCGCCTTTTCCACGATGGCGGAAATCGTCTCTTCTTTGGGCAAGTCGAAGGAGATTTTGCCGCCGAACTCTTCGGCCAGCATCTTGTTTATGCTGTCGATGTCCCCGCAGCCCGTGTCGACCAGCATGGTGTGTTGCTCCGACTTGAGAACGAACACGTAGGTGCACAGGGTGTACTGCTTGTCCCAGTCCCGGAGGTAGAACATCTCCGGCCCCGGCGCCTGGGTCACGCCGTTCCTGTAGATCTCGACCTGATATTTCATGAGTAGCTCTCCTATTCATCCACCACATTGATCATCATGCCATTGTTGATCATGATTCCCCCCTCCACGAAGATCGTGGATCCGGTGATGTAGTCGGCATCCGGGGAAGCCAGAAAAACAGCAGCGGCACCCATGTCCTCCGGGGTTCCCCAGCGGTGAAGCGGCAGGATCTTGTTCAGCCTCTCCACCAGACCGGGGTACAGCTCCACCTGTTCCCTGTTGATGTCCGTGATGACCGGACCGGCGGCTATGGTGTTCACGTTGATCCTGTGCTCGGCCAGCTCCAGGGCCATGGTCTTGGCGAGCATACGGATCCCGCTCTTGGAGATGCTGTACACTCCCTGACCGGCGTTCGGAACCTCCT
>CAZPQC010000148.1:0-9073 GCA_964588525.1 uncultured Spirochaetaceae bacterium | reverse complement strand
AATGACTCTAATGGGCATTTTGACCCAATACACCTGCTCGACAGCGACGCTCGCTGCCCGCTTACAGAAAAGCGGGCTCCCCGGGATTTCCGCAAAACGTGCGAAGCCACGAACCCACCAGAAGCTTGTGCTATCACCATCCAGGGCATATAATGCCCGAGTACTGCACTAATGTACGGGCACGGCTCAAAGAACCGCAATAGAGAACCGTAATAGAGAGCCGCTATGCCGTGTCGGGATCAGTGTCCATGGAACAGAAATTAACGCCGATCACCAAGCTTCTGTACGGATCGGGGGATCTGGGGTTCAGCCTGACCACGACCCTGATCGGCGCTTACTTCGCGATTTTCCTCACCGACGTGGTGGGGGTATCCCCCTCTGTGGCCGCCGTGGCGTTTTTTATCGGCAGAAGCTGGGACTATATCAATGATCCTATCGTCGGCCACCTTTCGGACCGCACCCGAAGCCGCTGGGGCAGGAGGCGCCCGTTCCTCCTGTTCGGAGCCCTGCCGTTTGGACTCGCCTTCGCCATGCTCTGGTTGCGCCCCGGGTTCCAGCGGGATTTGTTCCTGGCGATCTACTATGCCGCTGCCTTTATTCTCTTCGATACAGCCGCCACGCTGGTCTACATGCCCTACTTCGCCCTGACCCCGGAATTGACCTCGGAGTACAACGAGCGAACCTCCATCACCACCTACAGGATGTTTTTCTCCATCCTCGGGAGCCTCGTCGCCTTCACGGTTCCACTCCTGATAATAGGGACCTTCCGGCCTGAAAACGCCCGCAAAGTCCTGACCATGGGATTTATCTTTGGACTGGTCAGCGCCGTACCCCTGTTCCTGACCTTCCTGGGCACGCGGGAACGGAAGGATTTTATGGAACAGGAGCAGCCCAAATTGTTCGAATCCCTCCGGGCGGCTTTCAGGAATCCACCCTTTCTACTCGGAATGGGTATATTTCTCGGCACCTGGATTTCCGTGGATATCGCCCAGGCGATCCTCCTATACTTTATCAAGTACTGCGTTCTCCGGGAGAAGCAGAGCGACCTGATCATGGGGACGATCTTCGTAACGGCCATTGTCGCCCTTCCCCTGTGGAACTGGGTCGCCCATCGCTGGAACAAACGGCTCGCCTACATCGCCGGAATCGCCTTCTGGGCGGTCGTCCAGATGATCATCATCACCCTGGGTCCTTCCACTCCCTTGGGGGTGCTGATAGCCCTATGCGCTCTGGCGGGGATCGGCGTGGCCGCGGCTCATGTGCTTCCCTGGTCGATCCTGCCGGACGCGATCGAGTGGGACGAGTGGAAAACCGGGAAACGCCACGAAGGCATGTTCTACAGCATCGTTACTCTGTGTCACAAGGTTGCATCCTCCATCGCCATCCCACTGGTGCTCCTGCTTCTGGATGCCTTCGAATACGAGGCAAATGTGGCGATTCAGCAGCCCCGGGCGGAACTGGCCATCCGCCTGATCACCGGACCGATCCCCGCCGTGCTGCTCTGCCTGGGGATCCTCTGCGCCGTATTCTACCCCCTGTCCCGGGAACGCTACGATCAAATAGTCAAGGAGTTGGAGGCGCGCAGAGCCGAGGAAAGGGCAGCCGGCCCATGAGTCGGATCGAAATTCGCCCGGTCCAAACATGGAGTGACAAACGGCGTTTCCTCACCTTCCCCTGGAAGATCTACCGCAACGATCACCTATGGGTTCCCCCTCTCCTCCCCCAGCGGGCGAAAACCATCGATCCCAAACGGGGGGCATTCTTCCAGCGTGGGGAGGCGGAGTTTTTCATCGCCTGGCGTGAAGGACAGCCGGTGGGGACGATCTGCGCAGGGGAAGACAAGGTGGTAAACGCGGAAAGCAATCGCCGAGAATGCATATTCGGTTTTTTCGAGTACTTCGACGACATCCGGATAGCCGAGAGCCTGCTGCAGCAGATAACGGACTGGGCCAGGCAGCGAAACCTGGATACCCTGGGCGGCCCGTACAACCTGGATCGTGAGGACGGATACGGTGTCCTGGTCGAGGGACGGGACCGACCCCCGGTCATCCTCTGCGGCCATACGCCTCCGTACTACCAGGAGTTCATGGAGCGTCTTGGATTCCAGCCGGCCAGAGCGGACAATTTGGCCTTTGCGGCCGACTTTGACGACAGCAGCCCGGAGCGGCAGAGGCTTTCCCGGCTGGCTGATCGGATTCGCCGCAAAGGCTGGATACGGATCCGTACGCCCGATTTGAAGCGGCTGGAGGATGAGGTGGACACGGTTCACCTGCTGCTTAACGAGTCCCTGAGCCATCTTCCCGATCACCGCCCCTGGCCTCGATCGGCCGTGGAAGCACTGATCAAACCTTTCGCCAGGTTTGCCGATCCCGATCTGGTGCTCTTTGCCGAGGTCGACGGCAGGACCGTTGGCTGGTTTCCGGGCATCCCGAATCTGAATGAGGCGCTCATCCACGCCAACGGTCTGCGTTATCCCTGGGACACGCTGAAGCTGCTCTGGCACATGCGCAGACAACCCGAATGCCTGGCAATCAAGAGCGTGCTCATCCTGCCCCAGTACTGGGGCGGCGGCGTGGCTCTGCTGCTGTTCGACGAAATGGCCAAGCGAGCCCTGGCCAAGGGCTACACCTGGGCCGACCTCTCCCTGACCTCGGCGGACAACCCCTACACTCCGAATCTGGCGGAACGGCTGGGCGCCCGAATCTACAAGCGCTATCGGGTGTATCGGAAATCGATCTCCGGCTGACTGCATCAAACATTGAGACCCGGCCGTCTATCTCTTGACTTATATGCATATATGTATTATAGTGCATACGTGAACAGGGCGATCGAAGCGTATAAAGCAGCCGGAGAAGAAACCCGGCTGCGCATTCTACGAATGCTGCGGCAGGCTCCCGGAGAGCTCTGCGTGTGCGAAGTCGTAGACGCTCTGGATAAACCCCAGTACACGGTGTCGAAGAGTCTCACGGTTTTACGGAACGCCCAATTGGTGGAGGAGAGGCGGGAGGGCAAGTTCATGATGTACAAACTGCTCCACTCGCCCTTCAACGACAGGCTGTTCGGGAGCTTCGACAGTCTTCCCGATCCTGATCCGATTTACGAAGCTGATTCCCGCAGGCTTGCAGCCCGTCTGACGCTTCGGGAAAACGGTAACTGCGAGATCGCCTGTCGATAGGCACCGTCAGGAGCAACATCGTATGGAACGAGATTTGAGCATCTTCGAGAAATACCTCACCCTCTGGGTTGCGTTGTGCATCGCCGCAGGGATCCTGCTCGGCCGGGTTGCACCGGCTGTGGCCACGACGCTGGATTCCCTCTCCATGTATCAGGTCTCGATTCCCATTGCGATCTGCCTCTTTTTCATGATGTATCCGATCATGGTCAAGATCGATTTCAACGACGTGATCCGAGCCGGGAAAACCCCGAAACCGGTGCTCATGACCCTGGGCATCAACTGGTTGATCAAACCCTTCTCCATGTACCTGATCGCCTCCCTGTTCCTCGGTGTCCTCTTCCGCCGCTTTCTGCCGGGGACGGAGATCATCAAGAGCGGACAGGAGGTGGAGCTGTGGCGCAGCTACATCTCCGGGGCCATCCTCCTGGGCATCGCACCCTGTACGGCCATGGTACTGATGTGGGGATACCTTGCCCGTGGCAACGACGGGCTGACCCTGGTGATGGTGGCGATCAACTCTTTAACCATGCTCGTCCTCTATGCTCCCCTTGGGGGGTTCCTGCTCGGGGTAAATGCCATGCCCATTCCCTGGCAGACGATCCTTCTCTCGGTAGGCATCTACGTGGCCCTGCCCCTGGTGGCCGGATATTTTTCCCGCCGGCTCATCATCCGGCGCAAGGGGCTGGAGTGGTTTCAGCGGAAATTCCTCCCCGTGCTCACGCCGGTGAGCATCGCCGCCCTTCTGGTGACCCTGGTGCTGCTGTTCTCCCTCAAGGGCGGCGTCATTCTGGGCAATCCGCTGACCATCATCTGGATCGCCGTACCCCTGTTCATCCAGACGGTTCTGATCTTCAGCCTGGGCTACTTCCTAGTGTCCAGACTGCTGAAACTCTCCTACCACGACGCCGCCCCGGCTTCGATGATCGGTGCCTCCAATCACTTCGAAGTAGCCATCGCCACCTCCACGATGCTCTACGGCCTGTCCTCAGGCGCTTCTCTGGCCACGGTCGTCGGGGTGCTGATCGAGGTCCCGGTGATGCTGCTGCTGGTATCTATCTGCAAGCGCACCTGCTACCTGTTCAGGGAGTGCAACCTCGACCTGCCTCAGTGCAGGAAGGGAAAAGACAAACTCGCCCGGAGCGAGGCGTAGATGGCAGTCGAGCTGTTCGATCTGCCAGGGGGAAGCGGCCGCAGTACCGCCGAAAATGTTACGGTCGTGCCCACAGAGTGGTCCCGCCAGGATGCGTGGGGCCGGCTGAGGTGCCGGCTGTTCAACTCCGTTCGCATGAACTACAGGGTGAAACCCGGAATCTACGCCGTGGGCGCAGCGGATGGCCGGTCTCCCGTTCTGGTCACGGCCAACTACAAGCTCAGCTTCGATCTTCTGCGCAGGGAGCTGTCCGGTTTTGACGCCTGGATCGTCGTGCTGGACACCCGTGGCATCAACGTCTGGTGCGCCGCCGGCAAGGGAACCTTCGGAACCGAAGAGTTGATTCGCCGCATCCGTGCCACCCGTTTACCCGAGATCGTAGAGCACCGCAGAGTTATCCTTCCCCAGCTGGGCGCGCCGGGGGTACAGGCCCATGTCGTCAAGGAGCACACGGGGTTCTCCGTTGACTACGGACCGGTGTACGCCCGGGACCTGCCGGCATACCTGCGAGCCGGATGCCGAGCAACGGCGCAAATGCGCAAAGTACACTTCGATTTCCGGGAGCGGCTGGAGCTGACGCCCATGGAGATCGTGCCCGCCTTGAAGGGATTCGGGATATTTCTGGCCGCCGTGTTTGTCCTCTTCGGACTGCAGCCGGAGGGGATTCTGTTCCACAGCGCCTTCAACAACGGTCTGCCCGTGGCAATCCTCGGTACCGCCGCCCTATTGTCAGGTACGTTTCTCACGCCTCTCCTCCTGCCCTGGATTCCCTTCCGCTCATTCGCCGTCAAGGGATTCCTGGCCGGTGGAATAGCCACGGCTGTCCTCGTTTTTCTTCTACCGGCGAAGGCGCTTCAAAGCGCCTACCTGCAGGCCTTTGCCCTGCTCTTCTTTCCGGCGGCCAGCTCGTACCTGGCCCTGCAGTTCACCGGGAGCACCACCTTTACCAGTATTTCCGGAGTGAAGAAGGAGCTGAAGATCGCCCTGCCCCTCTACGTCGCGGCCGGGGCGATTGCCCTGGTGCTTCTGGTGCTTTACAAACTACAGGATTGGGGAATCGGGATATGAAATACCTTGCCAATGTGGTGACCCTCGAGCTGTTTCCCGAACGCTGCAGCGGTTGCGGCCGTTGTTTGGAGGTCTGCCCCCGCGAAGTGTTTGCCAAAAACGGCAAAACCGTCCGCATCATGGATCGGGATCGCTGCATCGAGTGCGGCGCCTGCATGATGAACTGCTCATTCGGCGCTATTCGGGTCAACTCCGGCGTCGGTTGCGCCGCGGCCCTTATCAACGGGTTGATCAGGGGCGGAGAGCCGCAGTGCGGCTGCGGCGGGAACGAAGAGCGCGGCGAATCCTGCTGCTGAACCGCCCGCAGGGCTCGGTCCGCTAGAGAATCATCTCCACGACGACCCCGCCCTCCTCCCGGTTGCGGATGCGCAAGGTTCCCCCGTGCAGCTCGGCGATGCGTTTGGCGATCGTCAGGCCGAGCCCGGAACCGGGGGAGCTGCGGGCGTACTCGCCTCGGTACAGACGATCGAAGACCTTTTCCAGATCCTGAGGAGGGATCGGCTCTCCCGAGTTGGCCAGAGAAACCACGGTCCTTCCATCCGTGGTGCTTGCGATCGACAGCTCGATCCTGCCCGCCTGCGGTGTATGGCGGAGGGCATTGGTGAAGAAATTCGTAACGGCCCGTTGAAGCAGGGCGGGATCAGCCGGGAAGCGGTCGATCCCGTGATGTGAATGGAACTGAATCTGCTTTTGGGCCAGCTGGGCGGCGAAGCGCTCGGCGATTTCCTCGATAAAAGCGGCGGCTTCGACCTGCCCGATCGACATCCTCATCTCCGGTGATTCCAGACGCATCAGCTCTTCCAGGTCCGAGACCAGAGTCTCGATCCGGGCGACCTCCTTGAGGCTCTTCTCGATGCGATCCCTCGAAAGATCGAGCACGCCGTCCCGCATCCCTTCAAACTGGGCCCGCATGGCCGCGATCGGGGTCCGCAGATCGTGGGCGATGTCCTGTACCCACTGCCTGCGCATTCCCCGCTCCCGCTGAAGCTGGTCGGCCAATCGATTGGTCGAATGCGCGATGCCGGCGATCTCCTCGGCACCCCGCTCGGGAACACGAACCGAGAGATCGCCGTGGGTGATACGGTCCAGTCCTCGGGAAAGGAGAACCGCGGGCGCGCTGAGGCTGCGGGAGAACAGCAGGGCGAAAAAAACGGCGATGATCACGGCCAGAGCCAGTCCGAGTCCGATCGTCAGGCGCAGGGAGTCGAGGAATCGCTTGTTGGCCGTATCGTTTTCAAAGCGCATCATTGCGCTCCGGTAATAGCCCAGCAGCTTTCCATCGTCTTCGATCGCAACCAGATCGCCCTGTCCCGCCGGCAGCACGCTGCCGCTGCCGGCTCGCCTTCGCGCTCCCTCCCCCCGGTTGGAAAAGATCAGCCGCCTCTCGGCATCGTAGACGAACAGCGGTACATCATCCGGGACCACGACCTGCGGTGCGACTTCGGGATAATACAGGAGGATTTGGCGGGCCGTCTCCTCCAGCTGGAGGGTTCTGGCTCGCTCCCACTCATGCAGGGAGCGGCGGAAACCCACAACTGAGACAGCCGCCATCACCGCGATCAGGATCAGCAGCGCGGCCAGGACGGTGATCAGGGTACGGACGAACAGTCGGTTCACCGGACTTCCCCTGAGAAACGGTAGCCGAAGCCTCGCACGGTTTCGATCCATCCCGGATCGCCGAGCTTGGAGCGCAGGTTCTTGATGTGGGTATCCACGGTCCGCTCCGATCCCTCCGCTACCAGGTAATCGAGGCTTTCCCCCAGAAGTCTCTCCCTGCTGACCACGGTTCCCGGACGGGCCGCCAGATAGGAGAGGATCTTCCACTCCGCCACCGTCAGATTGATCTCCGCACCGTCGACCGACGCTCGATGTGCCGTTTCGTCCAACTCGAGCACCTGCTCCCCCAGGCTCCAGCACAACGGCGGCGCGCTGAGAACCGCCGGGCCGCCGCTGCGGCGCAGGACCGCCTCGACGCGCAGGGAGAGCTCTTTGGGGGAGAAGGGCTTGACCACGTAGTCGTCGGCCCCGAGCTCGAAACCGGTGATCCTGTCCGATTCGGTAGCTTTGGCGGTCAGGAAAATGATCGGTACGGTGTGGGACTTGCGGATCTTCCTGGCAAGGAGAAAGCCGTCCCCGTCGGGCAGCATCACATCCAGGACGATCAGATCCGGCGGTTTTGTCTCGATTGCCTCGCGTACTCCCCCGATGCGGGGAAACTCCACGATCTCATGGTCATTCAGACGAAGGTAGGAGCACACCGCCTCCCGGAGACTTTCATTGTCTTCAACGACGAATATTCGTGCCATAGCGGGTACACCCATAGTACTCAGATTGGGAATCCTCGTACAAGTTCCTTCACACAATCTTCATATACCCTCCACATCCGCTCTACATGCCTCCTGTACTATTGGTCTCGAAGATGATAAAAACCACGAGGAGGTTTTAAGATGAAGCGATTGAGCACGAAAATAATGGTTCTGGTCGTTGCCCTGAGCACGGCCGTGGCCCTGGTTTCCTTTGCCGACATCGCATCCGCGCACGATGCAGATTTCGGCGCCAAAGGAGCTGAAGGCAAGACCGGCTTGACGGTAGAGCAGATGCTTACCTACGCGATCCAGGACGAGTACCTGGCCCGAGCCGAGTACGAGCTGATCATAGATGAGTACGGCAGCATCCGGCCGTTCACCAACATCGTGGCCGCCGAGGAGCGGCACATCGAGTGGGTGACCGAGCTGTTGGACGAATACGGCTACTCCGTACCAATAGATTCGGCCCACCTGTACGTCGCACTTCCGGAGGACCTCAAGTCTTCCTTTGAGACCGGGGTCCAGGCGGAGATCGACAACATAGCCATGTACGAGTCCTTCCTGCGGGCGGATCTCCCCGATGACGTGCGGGATCTGTTCGAGAGGTTAAAAGGGGCTTCGGAGAACCACCTGCGGGCCTTCCGCAACAACCTTAACCGTTATAACTAAGGAGCACCTGCATGGCAAAAAAGAGCAAGACCACCGGGCTCAAAGCCTTGAGCGCGCGCAAAGCCGCCAACATCCGGTTGATCGTCCAGATCTTTTTCTTCGCGCTGATTGCTCTGATAGCCGTGAACCATACGCTGGAAGAGGCGGGGAAAGCGATTCCGGTTCTTTCCTCCGCCTCTCTCCACGCCATCTGCCCCTTCGGCGGGGTGGTCTCGGTGTATCAGTTCATCACCACGGGGACTTTCGTGCGCAAGGTCCATTCCGCATCGTTCATCCTGATGTGGATTGTTTTCGTCCTGACCGTCTTCCTCGGACCCGTGTTCTGCGGCTGGGTCTGCCCCTTCGGAAGCATCCAGGAATGGTTCGGGAAACTCGGCAAGAAGATCTTCAAAAGGCGTTTCAACCGCCTGATCCCCTACAAGGTAGACAGGATCCTGCGCTACCTGCGCTACGTGGCGTTGGGCTTGATCGTCTACATGACCGCGGCCACCGGCACCCTGATGTTCGCGAAAATCGATCCCTACTTCGCCCTGTTCAACTTCTGGACATCCGAGGTCACCGTTGCCGCGATGATCATCCTGATCGCGGTGCTCCTGCTGTCCCTGGTGGTGGAGCGTCCCTTCTGCAAGTACGCCTGTCCGTACGGTGCTGTGCTCGGGGTGTTCAACCTGTTCCGCATCTTCAAGATCCGGCGCAGCACCTCCA
>CAZPQC010000147.1:0-9203 GCA_964588525.1 uncultured Spirochaetaceae bacterium | reverse complement strand
GAAAGTCTGCAGAAGAAGGAGTAGTTTTGAAGATCGTCGTCTGTATAAAACAGGTACCGGATACCACCAATGTGCGGATCAATCCGGAGACCAATACCCTTATGCGGGAGGGAGTGGAGTCCATCATCAATCCCTTCGACATGTACGCGCTGGAGGAGGGAATTCGGCTGAAGGAGAAGCACGGCGGAAGCGTGATTGCCCTTTCCATGGGCCCCCCCCAGGTGGAGAGCGCCCTGCGGGAGACCATCAGCCTGGGGGTGGACGAGGCGATCCTAATGTCCGACCGGGCCTTCGCCGGGGCGGATACCCTGGCTACCGCCTATACCCTTGCCCGGGGCATCAAGAAGATCGGCAAGGTGGATGTGATCCTCATGGGCCGGCAGGCGATCGACGGTGATACCGGCCAGGTAGGTCCGGGGGTGGCGGAGAACCTGGGACTGCCCCACGTCACGGAGATCCGAAAAATCGAACAGATCGACGAAGACGGAACAATCGTTGTGGAGCGCCTGCTGGAGGATGGCTATGTCCGCCTGAAGTCGAAGCTTCCCATCCTCCTGACCGTGGTGAAGGAGATCAATGAGCCCCGCCTGCCCTCTCTGAAGGGAAAGATGGCGGCCAAGAAGGCGGAGATCCGGAACTGGAATCACCAGGACATCGATCTGGACCCGCAGCGCATCGGCTTGACCGGATCCCCGACACAGGTCATGAAAATCTTTACCCCCCCCAAACCTTCGGGCGGCAAGATTTTCGAAGGGGATGTCCGGCAGGCCGTTACCGATCTGCTGGCCGAGCTCCGTGCCGTCGGGATTCCGATCGGGCAGCAGAAAGAAGAAGGTTAGAGCTATGGCGGAACCGATTCAGATCATCCTTGATAAGTGCGTAGGCTGCGGGCTGTGCATCAAGGTTTGTGCCTACGACGCCGTATCCCTGGTAGACAAAAAAGCGGTGCTCAATGAGCGCTGCACCGTGTGTGGAGCCTGTGTCAGCGCCTGCAAGTACGACGCGATCGTCATAGAGAGGCGGCCCTTCAAGGGACAGGAAGTCGAAGATTACTCCGGCATCTGTCTGTTCGCCGAGCACCGGCATGGTACGCTGTCCTCCGTGGTCTACGAGATCATCGGAGCGGCCCGGGAGCTCAAAGCCAGTCTGGATAAGAGAATCAGCGCCATCCTGCTGGGGAACAAGGTTCGGGACATGGCGGAGGAGCTGGTTTCCTACGGGGTCGACGAGGTCTGGATGATGCAAGATCCGGACATCGGGGATTTCAATGAGGAGATCCAGGCCGACCTGGTGGCCAAGATCCTGCTGGACAAGAAGCCCGAGATCTTCCTGGGCGGGGGCACGATCCTCGGGCGATCCCTGCTGCCCCGGGTGGCGGCACGGATCCTGACAGGATTGACCGCCGACTGCACCGAGCTGACAATCGACGGGGAGAAAAAGCTGCTCAGGCAGACCCGGCCCGCCTTCGGCGGCAACATCATGGCTACGATCCTCTGCAACAGCCACAGGCCGCAGATGGCGACGGTCCGCCACAAGGTGATGAAGGCGGCCGAGTCGTTGGGGAGCCACGACGGAGAAATTCTGGAGATGAGCTATCCGCTTCTCAAGCCCAGGGTGGAGGTGCTGGAGTTCGTTCCGGAACAGATGGATACGGTGAACCTGGCCGATGCGGATTTCATAGTCTCCGGAGGCCGGGGTCTGAAGGATCCCAAGAACTTCGCCCTCATCGAAGAGCTGGCCAAGGCAATCGGAGGAGCGGTCGGCGCCTCCCGCGCCGCGGTGGATGCGGGCTGGATCCCCTATTCCCATCAGGTGGGGCAGACCGGCAAGACCGTGAATCCGACGATCTACGTGGCCTGTGGAATCAGCGGGGCGATTCAGCATCTGGCGGGGATGAAAAGCTCGGATATCATCGTGGCCATCAACAACGATCCCAGCGCCCCGATCTTCAACGTAGCTCACTTCGGGATCGTCGGCAGTCTGTTCGACGTCGTGCCGGAGCTGGTCAAACAGATACAGGGATAGGGCGTTTTCTGAACCGAGGTTAGATCAACAGGCGGCCGATTTCTTTGAGCTCGGGCATTCGCTCGTACACCGGGCGTACGTTCGGGTGGTCCGCCTTGTCCTGTTCGACCGTCTTCACGTACAAACTGTCGATCATATCGGAAAACACGCCGAGGTTGGCGGGGAAATTGTTGATCGCCATTTCCAGGAGCACCTTGTCCTCCCCGCCCTTCTCGCGGCTGAACACCGTCTCGGTGCCGCTGGAAAGCAGTTCCCGAAGGCGCGGCGCGACCTCCAGCTTGGCGTGATGCACGAAGGTGGCCGCCGCATGGATCTGCTCGTACAGATCTTTATAGGGATAACCCTGGATCTTGTAGAAGTCGGTTTTCTCCGTTAGCCGGGCGATGGCATCCCAGGTGCCCCTGGGCACTTTCATCAGCAGCAGGGCCTTGCGGACGTAGCGGTTGTTGAGATTCGTGTGGTAGTGATCACGGATCTTCTCGACGATCTTGAAAATCTCTTCGTTGCGTAATGAAGACATGGCAACCTCCCGGCCAGCGCAACCATGCTATTACAACCTTCAACAGCAGGTCAAGCTCCTTTTGGGATGTCTCCGACTCCCTCCAGAACATAGTGGGGAGCGTAGGGAAAATGGCGGAGATCCTCCGCAGAGGTCACCCCGCTCAAGACCAGCACCGGCTCGATCTCCGCCTCGATCCCGGAGAGGATGTCCGTGTCCATCCTGTCACCTATGATCACGGTTTCCTCCCTCCGGCAGTCCAGCCGTTTCAGGGCGTGACGCATCATCAGGGGATTCGGTTTTCCCACGAAATAGGCCTTTCGATTTGTTGCCAGCTCGATCGGGGCGATCAAAGAACCCGTAGAGGGGACGATGCCGCCCTCCGACGGACCGGTCAGGTCGGGATTCGTTCCGATCAGGCGGGCGCCGCCCAGAACCAGCTGGACCGCCCGCTCTACTCTCTCGAAGCTGTAGGTTCGGGTATCCCCCACGACCACGTAGTCCGGGTTGACGTCGTTCATGGAAAAGCCCTCCTGATAGAGGGCGTTGGTCAGGCCGGCCTCTCCGATTACGTAGGCGCTTCCGTGGGGATGCTGGCTGGCCAGGAAGCCGGCGGTGGCCAGGGCGCTGGTGTAGAAGTTCTCCACCGGTACCTCGATCTGCATCCGGGCGAGCTTCTGCTGCAACTCCCGGGGAGAGCGCTCGCTGGAGTTCGTCAGGAAGAGGAAGCGCTTTTCGTTTTCCAGCAGCCAGGCCACGAACTCTTTGGCCCCGGGAAGCAGGCGGTTGCCGTGATAGATCACCCCATCCATGTCGCAGATGAAGCCTCGTTTGCCTCGGAGATGATTCAGCTCATCGTCGCTACTGTTCAACGCCCACCTCCATCCAGAGGTTGTACATGATCACCTGGTCTTCCGGTTTTCTGTCTCTGGTGCTGTGCTCCAGCTCCCTGTGCTTGTCGTTCAGGTGAGCTTCATCCCCCGGATAACCGATTATCACCAGCGTGAGCAGGATCATTTCGGGATCTACGCCGAAGGCCTCCTTCAAGGGTAGCGGTTTATAGCCGGCGATGGGATGGGCGATCAACCCCTCTTTGGTGGCCTGAAGCACCAGATTTTCCACGGCCAATCCCGTGGAGAAGAAGGCGTAATCTCGGCGGTCGCTCAAGCGGCAGTCCAGCTCGGGCCTGGTAAACACGGCCACGATGACAGGTGCCTTCTTCGCCCAGTAATTCCCACCGGTCAGGTTTTCTTTCACGATCTCCAGCTCCCTGTCCCGGCTCACGACGAGGAAGCGCCAGGGCTGATTGTTGAAGCAGGAAGGGGCGTAGGTGGCGGCGGTCATGATCCGGGCAAGCACTTCCTCCGGAACCGGTTCCTCGCTCAGCGCCCTGCGGGCCCTACGGGTTTCGATCTCCGGTACTATTTTGCTCATCTCGATGGAACTCCTGCAAGCAATATAACTGAAAAAACGGAGGAGGGGTACCGGCCTCCGGGTGCCGGCTCCCGAATACACGGCGTCCCTCTCCTTGACAGGTCCGCCGCCGTTGTGATATCGCTTGGAGCTACGCAGCATGGATTCCGAGCAGAAAACACCCAATCCAGTCATTCCCACCCTTGCCGCACTCGGGGCCATGCTGTTCTGGGGCCTTTCCTTCGTCAGCTCCAAGGCGATTCTCAATACGGGATTCCCTCCCATAACCATGGTGTTCCTGAGATTCCTGATCGCCTCCATCGTTCTGATTCCGCTGCAGCGCCGCCTGGATCCGACATTCAGGCTGCAGAAACAGGACCGGCTGTTTCTGCTGCTCAGCGCGCTGTTCGGGATTTTCTTCTACTTCCTATGTGAATCCCGGGGCATCAAATACACCTCCGCCTCCAATGCGGCACTGATCACGGCCGTCATTCCCGCGCTGACCGTCGGGGCGGAGTATCTTCTATTCAAGAACTCGGTCCGCTGGTTTCAGGCTGTAGGCATCGCCCTCTCGATTGTTGGGGTGTACTTCGTGGTCCAGAGAACACCGGGACATTACGACAGGGCGCTGCTGGGGAATCTGCTGATGTTCGGCGCCTGTCTGTCCTGGGTCGCCTACAACATGTTCAGCAGGAATCTGCACAAAGGATTGCGGGGGGTCAATCTGATCACCTTTCAATCCATAATCGGCGCCCTGCTTCTATTTCCGATCGCCCTCAGCGAGATGCGGAGCTGGAGCTTAGGGAGTCTCACCGTATGGCTGAACCTCGTCTATCTGGGCGTAGTTTGTACGGCTTTGAGCTTTTTCCTCTACCTGTACGCCCTGGCCCGGCTGGGACCGGTGCGGGTCACCTCCTTCATCAATCTCCTGCCCGTGGTCACCGTCGCGGGGGGCATGGCGATCCTGGGAGAGAGGCTGCTTCCGGCTCAGATGATCGGAGGGGGAGTGATCATCTTCGGTGTTTTTCTGGTAAACAGGCCGGGCAGGAGCAGAGCTCCGGCACGGGGGTAGGGTATGGGGGCAATCACCTTCATCCTTGACGGCTGCACCGGGGACCGCTACGGAGCGGTTTGTGAGATCTCGGAGGTCGTTTCTCTGGCCGTCGTCGCTGTTCTCGTTCAACTGCGGATGCCCTGAGATGGATTTCTATCAGAGTATCAGCGCCTATTACGATCGGATCTTTCCCACAGATCCGAAAACCCTCTCTTTTCTCGATTCGAGAGCGCAACCGGGATCCCGTATCCTGGACATCGCCTGCGGCACAGGCGGATACTCCATAGCCCTGGCCGGGCGGGGACATCGGGTGACCGGCATCGATTTGGACCGGGCCATGATCCGCCGCGCCCGCAGCAAAGCCGGTGATGTGGACGGTGCGCCGGATTTCCGGGTCATGGATATGCTCTCCCTGATCGATGCCCTGGATCCGGGATTCGACCTGGTCTTCTGCATCGGCAACTCTCTCGTGCACCTGGAAACGGACGAGCAGATCGGACAGCTGCTGTCCGATTGCCGCACCCTCCTCCGGCCGGAGGGCGTGCTGGTCGTGCAGATCATCAACTACGACCGGATTCTGGCTCGAGGTTTGACCAGCCTGCCCACGCTGCGGGACGATGCCGCAGCCCTGGAGTTCCTGCGCATCTACGAGCCGGATCCCGCCGGGAGGAGGATCATCTTCCGGACCGAGCTTCGGGTGGGCGGGGATGAGGATCGGCGGGTGATTCGCAATCAGATAGCTCTTCGCATTATAACGAGCGAGCAGTTGATGCATCTGGTACGGGCCGCCGGATTTCAGGGCCTCGAGCTGTTCGGGGGGTTCGACGGCAGGCCCTTCAGCGGCGAGTCTCTTCCCCTGATCCTCAGCGCCCGGCGGGATTAACGTGAACGGTTCCTGATCCCTTCGATCCCCCGGAGTGATCCGGGAGCCGGCGCGTGCTTCGGCCTACAGATAGGTGAAGCGTGCGGTGAAGTGACGCAGGGTCGGGGCTTCGTATTCCAGTTGCATTCCCCGCAGCTTCCCTTCGTTCTTGAAAACCTCGAGGATCACCTCGATCACGTAGTCGAAGTGACTCTGGGTGTACACCCTGCGGGGGAAGGCCAGACGGACCAGCTCCATGGGTGGCGGGGTGTGTTTCCCGAACATCACGCTCCCGATCTCGCAGGAGCGGATTCCCCCTTCCAGGTACAGGGCACAGGCCAGAGCCTGCCCCGGGAACTGTTCGGCCGGGATGTGGGGGGCGAAGCTGCCGGCGTCCAGATAGATGGCGTGGCCGCCCGGAGGTTTCACGAAGGGGACACCGGCGGCGTCGAGCTTGTCCCCCATGTATTCCGCGGTGCGGATGCGGTAGGTCAGGTAGTCCTCGTGCAGGACCTCCTCCAGCCCCTGGGCGATCGCCTCCAGGTCCCGGCCGGCCAGCCCGCCGTAGGTGGGAAATCCTTCGGTAACGATCAGGACGTTTCTGGCCTGCACGGCCAGCTCGTCGTCGTTCATGGCCAGAAAGCCGCCGATGTTGACCAGGGCGTCCTTCTTGGCGCTCATGGTGCAGCCGTCGGCGTAGGAGAACATCTGCCGGGCGATCTGCAAACAGCTCTTGTTCCCATAACCGGGTTCCCGCTTTTTGATGAAGTAGGCGTTCTCGGCAAAACGGCAGGCGTCCAGGAACAGGGGAATGGCGAAGCGTTTCAGCAGTTTCTTGGTCCTGCGGATGTTGTCCATCGACACCGGCTGACCGCCGCAGGAGTTGTTGGTTACGGTGAGCATGCACAGGGGCACGTTTTCCGCTCCGGCTTCTCGGATTACTCGCTCCAGCTGCCCGAGATCGATGTTCCCCTTGAAGGGATGCAGGGTCTGGGGGTCCCTGCCCTCGGGCACGAGGCAGTCCACCGCCTCCCCGCCCTGGACCTCGATGTTGGCACGGGTGGTATCGAAGTGGGTGTTGGAGGGAATCACTCTGCCGCTTCCGGCCAGCAGGCCGAAGAGGATGCGCTCGGCGGCTCGCCCCTGGTGGGTGGGAATCACGTGACGGTACCCGGTGATCTCCTGCACCTTGTCCCGGAAACGGTAGTAGCTGCGGGCTCCGGCGTAGGACTCGTCTCCCCGCATGATTCCCGCCCATTGGGAATCACTCATCGCAGCGGTGCCGCTGTCGGTCAGCAGGTCGATGATCACGTCTTCCGCATCGACGAGAAACAGGTTGTATCCGGCAGCGGCGAGAAGCTTCTCCCGCTCCTCCCGGCTGGTCATCCGGATCGGTTCGACCATCTTGATTCGAAACGGTTCGATTACGGTTTTCATGCTCCTTAGCATAACTCGAAAATCCTAGCCGTTGCTACTTCGTTTTCTTCACGTCAATTGGAAGTCGGTGCGGGTAATCTGATTTGACCGCTCCCGGAGAGCGTTCTATACTGAAGTTAAAGGGGGCATGAGGATGAACAACGGGAATCGCGGAGCTTCTCTGCTCTTGGTAATGATAGGCTTCTTAGCCGGCTCTTTGGGGACTGTGAGTCCGGCTTTTGGTCAGGATATCGCCGCTTCGGCCGCAACGGCTGAAGGATTCGAAGGCCTCGAGTACAATCCGGCTGCGGTCGCGGCGGGACGCTCCCTGGCCGCCGCCTTCTGGAGCGTGTATGGCGGAGCAGGCGGGGCGGAGTACAGCCTCAGCGCCGCCCTCTCCGACAGTCTGCGCCTGGATTATCTACGGGACGGATCGGAAGAGCGGCTGAACCTGCTCTACGGACTGGCCTTCCCCCGGGAATCGACCTTCCATCTGGGGCTGAGAGCGGCCGCGGATCTGCTGGATTTTCGGTGGGCAGAGGTGGACCTGGCTACGGGACTGCTCTGGTATCCCCATCGCTATCTGGCCGTAGCCGCAACCCAGGAACATCTGCTCGATCCTGCAGAGCGCCGCTACGTGTTCGGCGTGGGACTGCGTCCCCTTACCGATCGGCTCACCCTGTTCGGGGATCTGGTGTTCCCCTTCGATTTCTCCACTCTGGAACCCGTGCTGGGCTTCCGGGTGGAACCTGTGGCCGGGGTGTGCGCCGGATTCCGGATGGAAAACGGCTTCCAGGATTTCATTGCCGGTGTCTCCCTCTCGGCCAACTCCCTCAAGCTCGATCTCTCCATTGCAGGCGATCTGGCCTTCGATCGCCTCCGTTTCGGAGCCGGAATACGTTATGATCTGTTTCCCTCCCGGTCGGTGCTGAACTTAGGCCCCAGGGTCTACCACCTCCGGTTCCGAAAGCCGATCGATCCCCACTCGGGGCAGAGGGACAGCCTCTACAACCTGGACAGCCTTATTGTCCGCCTGTATCAGCTGGCCGAGCAGCCGCGGCTGGAAACGTTGGTTCTGACTTTCGAGGGCACGACGGTGCGTTCCGTCGATGTGCTGGAGGAACTGGCGGAGGTCTTCACCTACCTGAAGAGCCGGGGTAAGCGGATCGTGAGCTATCTGGACTCCACCTACTCCGAGTTCGACTACCTCGCCGCCGCCGCGGGCACCACGGTGGTGGCTTCTCCCTTTTCACTCATTCCCCTGATCGGAGTCGGTGCCAGGCAGCTGTACTTCAAGCGGCTGTTCGAAGAGGCGGGAATCGAGGTGGAGTACGCCCGCTCCAGTGACTACAAATCCGGCCTCGATCAGTTCCTGCGCGAGAGCCTGAGCGAGGAGAATCGCCGCCAGCTGGAGGAGTACCTGTCGGTATCCTACGAGCTGATCCTCGACATCCTGGTCTCCTCCCGAGGTCTGCCCCGGGAGCGGGCCGCGGCGCTGGTAGACGGCGGACCCTACTGGTGCGCTGAGGCGGCGGAACTGGGCCTGGTGGACGAGGTGTCCTATTACCAGGAATTCGAGGAGGCCTATCTCGAGAAAGGGACCGCAGCGGCTTTGACCCATCAGGAGCATCAGCCCACGAATTGGCGGAGCCCGCAGATCGCCGTGGTGAAGGCTTCCGGGGCAATCATCAACAGTGAGGCCCTTGGTCCCTGGGATCGGTTGGCTGCCCGCAGCTACATCACGGACAAAAATCTGATACCCGTACTGCAGTACCTGCAAACCGACACGTCCACGGCCGCTGTGGTTCTGTACATCGACAGCGGGGGCGGAGACGGCATGGTGAGTGACAAGATCTGGAAGACCATCATGGAGCTGAAAGAGGAAAAACCCGTGGTGGTGGTGATGGGCCGCCTGGCCGCCTCGGGCGGATACT
>CAZPQC010000146.1:0-9224 GCA_964588525.1 uncultured Spirochaetaceae bacterium | reverse complement strand
ATAATAAAGACGATCGAGGAAGGAGAAGTTGATGGGGGGAGAGCTCAAGATCGGGATTATCGGCGCTAAGTTCGCCGGAAGCTTTCACGTGGAGTGCTGGAAGGCGGTCCCCGGTTCGACTATCGTAGCCGTGGCGGATATCGACGAAAAAGCCCGCAAGGATTTTCGCGCACGCTACGAGATTCCCAAGGGGTACGAGGACTACCATAAACTTCTAGACGATTCGGAGGTCGAGGTGGTCGATATTTGCCTGCCCAATTTTCTCCATGCCGAAGTTGCGGTTGCGGCGATGCAGGCAGGAAAACACGTGGTGTGCGAAAAGCCCTTTGCCACCTCTCTGCGAGACGGGGAGCGAATAGTCGAAACACAAGCCAAAACAGGTTGTCGGTATTTCTACGCTGAGGACTGGATTTTCGCCCCATCTTTGGTTCGTGCCAAGGATATCATCGCCGAGGGCGGGATCGGGAAACCTCTCTATCTCAAAGGAAAAGAGAGTCATTTCGGTTCTCACTCGCCCTTTGCGCGGGAGATCCGTTACTGCGGCGGGGGTTGCATGATCCATTTGGCCGTGCATCCCATAGGCTTCTTTCATCATCTCCTCGGCAAACCTGCCACTGTTTTGGGAAAGTGCTCCGGAGGAGGGAAAAAGAACCTCTTTCACAGGGAGTTCGAAGGGGAGGATTGGGGTATCGGAATTCTAACCTACGACGAAGGAGTTCAGGTCGTTGTTGAAGGCAACTACGTAACACGCGGCGGCATGGATGATTTCGTGGAGATCTACGGAAGCTCGGGAGTGATCAAGGCGGATTTGACATTCGGAAGCCCCTTGTCTGTTTTCAGCGCGGAAGGCTATGGGTATGCCGTGGAAAAGGCGGATTTCACCCACGGGTGGACCCGTCCTGCGCTCGACGAACATCACTCCTTGGGTTACAAAGACGAGCTGGCTCACTTCAAAGCCTGTATTCTTGGAGAGGCTGAGCAGGTCAAGGGGACTTCGGCCGAGGATGGATTCCAGGTTCTGCGCATCATCGATGCGATCTATCGTTCCGATCAGGAGGGTCGAAAGATTGAGCTCAATTTACCGGGAGAATGACCATGGCATATAAAATATTGATACCCCAGGATGTATCGGAGACCGGCAAGGCGTATCTGAGGGATAAGGGATACGAGATAAAAATGGGCTCAGGAATTTCTTTCGAAACGCTTAAAAACGAGGTAAGGGATTGTCATGGTATCCTGGCCCGTACGGCGCGTTATCCAGCGGAAGTACTCAGAGCCGGCACGCACTTGAAAGTGATCGGACGTCACGGGGTCGGAGTCGACAACATCGACATCGCGGCGGCAACCGAGCTGGGTATCTATGTCACGAATGCTCCCGAATCCAACGCGGGATCCGTGGCCGAGCATACGATCGGACTGATCATCGCGGCGGCCAGGCACCTCGTGCAGTGCGACGCCGCCTTGAGAAGCGGAAACTTCGAAATCCGCAACCAAATGATCGGTAACGATATCGAAGGAAAGGTACTCGGATTGATAGGGGTGGGGAGGATCGGCAGACTGGTCGCCCGAAAAGCAGGGATAGGATTGAGCATGAAGGTCATCGGATTCGATCCATTCGTCGATCCTGCCCTGGTGCCGGAAGTCGAGTTCACCGATTCGATGGAGGGGGTGCTGAATAACGCGGATTTTGTCAGCCTCCATCTTCCGGTGAATGAGAAGACGATGGGGCTGATCGACAAAGCCAGGCTGTCGATGATGAAGTCCTCGGCCTACCTTCTGAATGTCGCGCGGGGGGGCATCGTTCATGAGAACGACCTGGTTGAAATCCTCACGGAAAAACGAATAGCCGGTGCTGCTCTTGACGTATTTGCCGAAGAGCCCCCCAGCCCTTCCAATCCGCTGTTCAAGCTGGAAAATGTGACCGTGACGCCTCATAATGCGGCGTTGACCCGGGAGTGTATGGATCGTATGGCTGTTCACGCGGCCCAGGGGATCGACGAGGTGCTTTCCGGCCGTGCTCCCACCTGGCCGGTTAACGAACCGAAGACGAAATAAACCGGAAGAGCACAGCAAGGAGCAGAACATGGGTTTCGTAGCCAAAGGTATAATCCCGGCGATGATTACCCCTCTGACAGACGAGGGGCGGTTGAACAGGAGCGCCTTCCGCAGGTTCATCGACTATCTCATCGAAGGAGGATTGCACGGGATATTCGTCGCCGGCACCACCGGGGAGTTCTACGGGTTGAGCGCTGACGAAAAAAAGGAAATGTTCGAGATCGCGGTCCAGGAAGTAGACGGCAGAGTGCCCGTTTATGCGGGTACTGGTGCGGTCACCACCAGAGAATGCATTCAGCTCACGCAGATTGCGGAGCACTGCGGAGCGGATGCCGTCTCGATCCTTACGCCGATGTTCATCAGCCCGACCCAGGAGGAGCTGTACCAGCACTACAAAGCCATTGCAGCTTCCACCCGGCTGCCGATCCTTCTGTACAACAATCTGCCGAAGACCGGAGTAACCATAACGCCGGCAACCGTAGAACGGCTGGCAGAGGTCGACAATATCGTGGGGGTCAAAGACTCGAGCGGTGATTTCACCCTTACCTCTGAATATATTCGGCGTACCCGGAACAGGGACTTCTCCGTCCTGTCCGGTCGAGATACGCTGATTCACGCCTGCCTGTGCTACGGGGGCAGCGGCTCGATCGCAGCCTGTGCCAATATCGCTCCGCGAATTTGTGCCGATATCTACGACAAGTTTGTGGACGGGGATATCCAGGGATCGTTGGAGGCGCAGTTCGCCATTGCGCCCCTGCGGCTTGCCTTCACCTTGGGTTCCTTTCCCACCGTAATCAAAGAGGGTCTGAAACTGCTCGGAATAGAGGCCGGTCCGTGCATGGGCCCGATCGGGCCCATGACAGGGGCGGAGAAAGAGGAGTTGAAGCGTATCCTCCGACAGATGGGTCTGTTGGGCTGAAAAATCTTCTGAATAAGGATAGTCGTCTCAGGGCTGAAGAAGACTTCCCCCGCCATCGAATCGCAGGGGCTCGGGGTTGCCGAGGATCTTCATATTCTCGTATTGTTTCACTTCCTCGAGCATGGCCGTAGAAACATGGATCTCATCGATGTGGAGCGTGTTTTTAATCCTCACCAGACGCACGTTTTTTTTATTCAGGATGTTACAGGTCTTTATGGCGGCCTGAATTGCCAGTCGATCATTTTCCAGAACCATTGGGATTTTTACGCTGGCGGTCGCCGTAGATGTCAGGGAGTTGGGGTAGGTTTGTTCGAAACTGAATGCATCGAATACTCTCCGGGTCGTGAAGTCGGCGACACCAAGCCCGTTCGCGTTCCCGTGGGTATCGTCGGTAAGGCCAAGAACCACGATCCGGGATATTCGTGGCCCGCCGCTGGGATAGGGAGTCGTATAGCGACCGATGATATTGTTGTCCATCCCGGTCCCGCTGATGTCTTTACCTATCTCTTCCACGAGTAGTACATCGAGCGACGGAAAATACAGACCCGGCAATAACTGCTTGGCCTGTTCCTGCAGGGTTATCTCTTCTTCCGGTATTTCCTCGGCAGCGAGAATCTCGATCCCACAGGTTTCATGATATGCATTTTCCAGCAAACCGATCCCGAAAGCGATGTTGCAGCGATCGATGACCACCCGGGCGATGTCATCTATACTTTCCGCCATCTCTCCAAACCCGGCGTCGTGGCAGGCCTCCGCCCCTTTCTGTTTTCCCAACCCGATGGCGATCATTTTCATCAGCCCGCTCTCATAGCGACCCCGAAACGATACATGTGGTTTAATCCTGTTCACAACGATTATGGCGTCCGCCTCATAGGCGTACTTGTCGACAAAAACCGGAAGGCCGGTTCGGGTTGTTCCCAAATCGACCACTTCCATCGAGGACCGAATCGTTGCTCCGACATTATCCTCGCTGAATCCCGTCCTGCGCAATAATTCTGTTTGACCGTCGGCGGTCGCTCCACCGTGGCTTCCCATGGCGGGCACGATAAAGGGATCCGCCCCGTACTTTATCAACTCTTCGACGAGGGACCGCACCAGGAGCGGCTGGTTGGAGATTCCTCTGCTGCCTACGGTTATCGCTACGCTGCCCCCTTTCGGGATGCGGTGGAGCAGACCCCCTGCGTGGAGCCTATTCAGAAACTCTTTTTCGACGTTTTCGATACGGGGGCGGGGGAAAATCAGTCGAACTTTGCACATCTCGGGAATCGGCACAGCGCCGAGCATCGACTCAAAAATGTCCATATTGGGCTCGTAGCAATACTATCCCCGCTTGCTTCATCGGTCAATCCGAGGGGCCCTCACCTTCGGATGTCACCGCAGCATCAATTGACGCGGCGCCGGGGAGCTTGCTATGGTAGTGCGTAGAGCATGTCTTGATGAGGAGGCATGGGATGATTAAAATTTTTCAAGGGGATTATCAGAGCGTTCAGAGGGATGTGAACAACTGGATCGAGGTGTACAGTCCGAAGGTCCTCGATTTCAAGCAGTCGATGTGCCTGATGGAGCACAATATCATTGTGCTGCTCACCTTTTCCTATGAAGCAAAGTCCGGACCCGAGAAGGTCCAGTACCGAGTGACCAAATGATCGAGCTCGAGTTTGACAAGCGGAACGGGTTGGTGCCCGCCATCGCCCAGGATTATCGAAGCGGAGAGGTGCTCATGCTGGCATTCATGAATGAGGAGGCCTGGCGAAAAACCCTGGACACGGGGATCGCCCACTACTGGTCCCGTTCCCGCAGGCAGCTGTGGAAGAAGGGCGAAAGCAGCGGCAATATTCAGGAGGTGAGAGAAATCCGCGTGGACTGCGACCGGGATAGCGTGCTCCTCAAAGTACATCAGGTCGGCGAGGCGGCCTGTCATACCGGCCACCGCAGCTGTTTCTTCAACCTGATCCGCGACGGCGAGGTCGTGCCTGACGGGCAGATCATCTTCGATCCCAAGGACCGGTACGGGAGGAGTTAGCAAATGAAGAAACAACTGTTGAAGCTGGGTATACCCAAGGGCAGCCTGGAGCGGGCTACCATCGAGCTTTTTGAAAAAGCCGGCTGGCGCATTACCCTTTCATCCCGCAACTATTTCCCCTCGATCGACGATGGGGAGATCTCCTGCGCCCTGGTCCGGGCCCAGGAGATGGCTCGGTACGTGGAAAGCGGGGTTCTGGATGTGGGCTTGACCGGTCTGGACTGGATCCTGGAAAACCAGGCCCGGGTGGAAATCATCTCGGATCTGGTGTACTCCAAGGCGACCACTCGCAAGGCCTGCTGGGTCCTGGCCGTGCCGGAGGATTCCCGGATCAACTCCCTGGAGGACTGCGCCAATAAGCGGATCTCCACGGAGCTGGTGAACTTTACGAAGCGCTACTTTGCCGACCGCAGCATACCGGTGGAGGTGGAGTTCTCCTGGGGGGCAACCGAAGCCAAAGTCGTGGAGGGTCTGGTCGACGCCATCGTGGAGGTCACGGAGACCGGTTCCACCATTCGGGCGCACGGTCTGCGGATCATTCACACCCTCCTGGAGAGCAATACCAAGTTGATAGCCAACCCCTCGAGCCTCAAGGATGCCTGGAAGAGGACAAAGATCCGGCAGATCGCCCTGCTGCTGCGTGGGGCGTTGAATGCGGAGAATCTGGTCGGACTGAAGATGAACGTACCGGAGCGCAAGCTGGACGACGTGATGAAGATTCTTCCCAGCATCACCGCCCCGACAATCGCTCAGTTGTACAAGACCGACTGGTTTGCCGTCGAATCCATGGTGGATGAATCGGTGGTGCGGGAGATTATCCCCCGGCTGATCGACATCGGCGCAGAGGGAATCATCGAGTACTCCCTGAACAAATCGGTGGGCAGCCAGGACAAGATCGGCTAAAGAAAGGCCCGCAACCTCAGGAGGGGGGTCCATTCGGCCGCGGGCTCAAAAACTAAGGAGGAAATTGTCTCGCTAAATATACTAATTGATTACGAAAACAGTCAAGAACTTTACGAGAATAGTGTCATAGGTGAATTGCAACGTTCCCTATTGTTGACTTTCCCGAAGGTTTCGGTACAGATGGACAATGCACCGCCCCTGGCGGCGGTAATCTCGAAGACAAGGATACGCCCATGGCAGAAAAAAAAGAGATCGAAATACTGAAGACGGCCCTCCTTTTGGAGAAACAGGGAAAGGCGTTCTACCAACGAGTTTCCAAGGACAGCGAGAGCCGGGCGGTAAGCGATCTGTTCGCGATCATGGCCGAGGAGGAGGGCAAGCATATCGAGTATCTGTCCAAACAATTCGCGAACTTCTCGGCCAAGGGAGAGTTTCTCAAACAGGAGCCGGAGGGCAGCGATCAATCCGCGGTTCGGGAGATTCTAAGTTCGGAGATCCGCAAGCAGATCTCCGCGGCCAGTTACGAGGCTGCGGCCATTTCTGCGGCCATCGAGATGGAAAACCGGGCGATATCCGTGTACAGCGGAAGGGCCGAAGCCAGCGATGACCAACGGGAAAAGAAGCTGTACAAATGGCTGGCCCAATGGGAGACCGGACATCTCAAGTTCCTCGCGGAGATCAACGACGGGCTGCTCGAGGAGGTCTGGTACGAGAGCAGTTTCTGGCCTTTCTGATTTGTGACCCCGATAGATCCCGACCTGACCGTAAAAAACCTGTCTTTCTCCTATCCCGAGTATCCGGGGATTGCCGCCCGGCATCTGTTCAGCGGCTTGAATCTCGAGCTGCCGGCGGGAAACATCGCCGTGCTGCTCGCCCGTCCGGATCAGGGCAAAACGACGCTCTGCAGGCTGCTCGCCAGCCTGGTTCCCCGATTCTCCGGAGGACGGTTGGGCGGAGAGATCAGCCTGGGCACCCTGCAGCTGCCGGCGCAGGAACCCTACGACCTGATCGAACAGGTCGGACTGGTATTCCAGCACCCGGGAGAACAGCTGCTCGCCTCCCGCTGCGATTCCGAGGTTGCCTTCCCCCTGGAGTCTCTCGGCGTTGACCGCTCCGAGATCGAAACGCGCTTGGCCGGCGCTCTGTGCACCATGGATCTTGAGCGCTACCGCTACCAATCCCCCAAGCTCCTGTCCGGAGGAGAGAAGAAAAAACTCCTCATCGCCTGCCTTCTGGCTGTGGATCCCCGACTCTGGCTGCTCGATGAAACCCTGGAAGAGCTGGACAGCACGACCAAGAGGCAGCTGCTTCAGCTGCTCAAAACAGGGCACCGCAGCACCCTGATCCTCTCGGCAAAATGGCACGAGCTGTTTCGGGAGTACGTGGACCGGATCTTCCTCATGGAGGAGGGGCGGATCCGGGTTGTCCGGGAAACGCCGGGAAGCCCCGAATTCCAACGGTTGCTGCTGAAGCGGGGATTCGTGCTGCCCGGCGAGGGGCGGAGGACCGGCAACGGATCGGTTCGGGAACGAGCCTCCGGATCAGCGGGGGAATCCGCGGCGACAGACCGAAAAAAACTGCTGGTGGCGGAGGATCTGTATTTCCGCTATCCGGAGGATAATCGCGGTACGGAACCGGCTTTCACCCTACGGATCGATCACATCGACCTGGCTGCCGGAGGAATCCTGGCCGTTGTGGGGGACAACGGGTCGGGAAAATCGACTTTGGGGCGTCTGCTCTGCGGTCTGCTCAGCCCGGGAGCGGGGCAGATTCGCATCCGCAGGGGGGGGATTCTCCAACCAGCCGGCGCGGAAGAGCTGAATCGTTTTACCGGCTACCTGTTTCAAGACCCGGATCTGCAGATCTTTCTGCCCACGGTGTTCGAAGAGCTGGCCTTGGGATTGAAGCACCTGAGCCTCACGGCGGACGAGATAAACCGGCGGGTTCAGGAAACCGTCTCCCTGTTCGGTCTGCCCGCCGGCGAGGCCCCTCCCTCCCTGATGAGCTACGGAATCAGGAAGAAGCTCCAGGCCGGCGTATACTACCTGCTGGAGCGCCCGCTGATGATTATAGACGAGGGGGATTCGGGTTTAAGCGTCAACGATTTCGCCGAGATGGTTCGCATCTTCGGCAACGAGGAGCGTGCTCTGATCTTTATCACCCACGACCACCGCCTTGCAGATGCCCTGGCCGACGAAGTGGTGGAGCTCAAATCCGGGAGTTTCGTGTGATCGCCCAGGTTTACGGTAAGAGGGGAACCACGGTCGTGCATCGCTACGATCCACGCGCCAAGACGCTGCTGCTCCTCGCCTTCCTGGTGCTGTTCTTCCTGCCGATTCGGGTCGGGTACCTCGCGGCTTATCTGGCCGTGGTGATTGCGCTGAGCGGGGTTTTCCTCGGCATCTCCAACACCCTGCGCCCGATCCGCCTGATTCTGCCGATTTTGGTACTGGTGCTGCTGCTGACTCCGCCTTTCTACCGGGAGGGAAGTGCACTGCTCACCGTACGGGGCGTCACCGTCCTGAGCGTATCCGGCTTGATGCTGGCCCTGCGCTTGATCATCCGTTTCAGCGGCATCACCATGGCCTTTTACCTGTTCATCGGCACCACGGATCCGGACGATTTGATTCTGGCCATTCGCTGGTTCCGCTTGCCTTTCAGCGTTGCCTTGGTCCTGGGCATCGCTCTTGCGTACATTCCGACGATCCTTACCCTCTACGACCAGGTGCGGGACGCTCACCGCCTGCGCCTGGCGGTCGAGGGGGAAGTAGGCATGGCGGCAGCACGTCCGCGGAAGAGGGGGCTTTTCAAACGGTTGCGGGAGGCCATTCCGGTTCTGACCTCGGTACTTATCCTCTCGGTACGGCGGATTCCCACCCTGGCCATGGCTTTGGAATGCCGTGGCGTGGGCCGGAAGAATCCCCGCACGTCCTACCACACCTTGAAAACCGGCACAGCTCTGCTTCGCGACGGAGCAATCGCCACTGCAGCGGTTGCCGCTCTGGCGATTTCGGCCGTGCTGTTCCCCTAAGTGAAAGATTGCACTATAATTCCAAGTATGAACGATAAAGACAGAAAAGCTGGAATCGCAGGAAGCCCGGCATTCCGCATCGCTTCCCTGGCGATTCTCACCGCCCTCACCGCCGTGTTTACCTACATGGTCCGGATACCGATTGCCCGCACCGGCGGGTATCTGAACCTCGGGGACGTAATCATCTACTTCACGGCCTTCACCTTCGGTCCGGTCAGTGCCCTGGTCGCCGGAGGGTTGGGAACGGCCATTACGGATCTCATCTCCGGCTACTCCCAATGGGCCCCGATCTC
>CAZPQC010000145.1:0-9396 GCA_964588525.1 uncultured Spirochaetaceae bacterium | reverse complement strand
TGATCAAGCCGATCGTGGTTGTATCATCCCGGCCGATCTTGTTCATCTCGAAGTAGAAGCTCGTGTTGGCAGATATCTTGACGATCGACGGGGCGCTGCGCGGGCCGTCGAGCTCGACCTCCGCATATCCGGTGTCATCCGTGCGCAAGAGGTCGTAGTTCTCGACCCCCATCCCGATATACACGTCCCAAGAGGGGATCGTCTCACGGTTGCGGTCGATCTCCACTCCCTCTTCCAGATAGGCGATGGACCCTATCTCCACTTGGGCCGCGGCAGGTAACCCGGCCAGTAGGGCTATAGCGAGTACGAAACATCCAGTCTTGAAAAACTTCATTGTTCGGCCCCCCTCCTTAGACACTCCTTGCTTTTGTAAATATAGCACGTAATCCGTCGATTCTACCGGGAACCTCTCCGAAAACCTCGCCCCAGATCGCGGGACTCTCCATGCACAGGTAGATCGGAGCGGATAGAACTCTATTCAGCTCCTCGTACAGGGTTCGGTACACGGTCGAGCGCGTCTTCTGGGGATAACGGTACTTGCCGTCCCGACAGGGAACGAACTCCTCGTAGAGAAACGACTGTTCCCCCAGCTTTTCCTTCAACGCCCGGGTGTAGCGCATCGTGCCCAGGCTGATCCAGGCGATGCGCTCGGAAGGAAACTCGCTCAGAACCTTCACGAGGCTCAGATACTCCTCCTCCCAGTTCTCCGAGAAAAAGATCGGATCGAAGTGGAAGGCCAGATGGTAGCCCGCCTCGAGAACCTTGCGGGCGGCATGGAGACGGTCGGTCAGGCTGCTCGCATGGGGCTCGTGGGCGTCGATGTACGCTTGAGGGTTCACGGAAAACCCGATCACCCCATTTCCCTTTTGCTCGATATCCAGGATATGGTCGACGAAGTGGGTCTTGGTCTTCAGCTCGAAATACACGTTCGGAAGCGAGGACAGGGCGGTGATGAAGACCTCGGACAGGCCGAAGAGCGGATCCAGGAGCAGGGAATCACCGACCTCCCCGGTTCCCGCCCGGATCGTGACATCGTCGTTCTGCCAGGCCAGCGCCTGCAAGCGCGCAATGGAGCGTTCCGGCTCCAGATACACGGTCAGGGGCGAAAAGTTCAGATAGCTCTCCATGATGCAGTAACCACAACCCAGCGTGCAGCCCAGGTACAGATCCACGGTGATGTAGTTACAGCAGATGTGTCCCCTGGAGCCGGGGCAGCGGGTCACGGTTTTTCCCCTGGGGCCGCTCACAAACAGGGTGTGACGATTCAGATCCTTTTGGGGGATCTCCTGTCTGCTCTTCACGGTACGGACCGGCACCCCGGGCAGCTGATCCAGGGCACGCCGCAGATAGGGAGAGTCGGCCACTCCCCGCTCCACATATACCCGATGGATCAGCTCAGTGTAGTAGCTCGAAGAGGGCATCGAGGCGTCCTTCCAGGGAGTGAAGTGCGTTGAGCTTGCGGTTGAAGGATTTGACACTGTTGAACCCGAACTCGACCGTAAAGGCGTCTCCCTCGAAATACGGCGGCGGTTTCACCTGCACGCCGCTGCCTTTGAGCAGCTCCTCTTCCAGGGCCGAAAAACGCCTTTCCAAAGCGGTCAGGGTGGGGAAACGCAGTCGATGGACGGTTTCTGTCGGGTGCCGATCCCCAAAAGCCCGATCCGCCACGCGCCTGATTTCCGCTGGAGAAAGTTCGCTCTTGCGGCTGACTTCGAACAATTCGTTCAGGAATTGCCGGCGTTGGCTGAAGGTGAGGGTGCTGGCCTGAACTCCGGCAAATACCTCCTTGGGAAGGCTTTGCACCCGGGCTGCGCTCTTCAAGTCGACTTGTCCCTCCGCAACCAGGGCCTTGAGCCCCTGCGGGAGAGCCGCAAACGCAGCGATCTTGGCAGCCAGTTGAGGGTCCGGATGATCCTCGATCAGGGGACTCAGCTCGTCGAACAGATCGATCATGGTCCGGGGTATCGGCGGGACGGGCGGGGTTCCGCCCGGTGAGCTTTTCGCCGGCCCACCCGCTTGCCCCGTCGGAGCCTCGGAGACTGCTCCGGAAGCAGCCAGGAATTCCCACATCCTCTCTTTCTCCGGCCAGCTGAAGCTCCCGGCCCGGTTTTCCAGCTTCAAGGCCAGGGAGAGCATCTCGGCCCGGGGACAAGAGGGAATGACCAGGCAATGTACCTGCCGCAGCCGCTGGTCCCTGGCAGAGCGTAGAATCTCGAAACCCCAGATCAGCGTATCCGAGCAGATCGGAAGCGGCGGGTACAGCACCTTTTCGATAAGACCGGGTCTCGGCGCTCGCCCTCCGCTGAATATATCCAGCTCCGTGCTCAGGGAATCGATTTCAGACGGGGTGAGGATCTGCAAACCTGCCATGGATCTAGAGTAGCAGAGTCTGTTGCATTTGTCCAAGTCGGTTCTGTATCGCCGATGGGAATCTGCCGATACGGTTAGTGATGAGTCGATCTTGGATTGCTCTGTTGCCGTTTGCCGCCTTTCTCCTGGTTTCCGCCCTCCTGCCTGCCGAGGTGGTTCCGGTTCGCCCGGCACTGCATTGGGCCGCGGAAAACGGACTGATCGATATTGCGACCCTGCTGATCGAGCAGGGTGCCGATCCGGATGAGACGGATCACTTCGGAAACACGGCCCTGCATCTGGCCCTGGCTTACCCCGCTATGATTACCCTTCTTCTGGAAAGCGGGGCGAACGTAAACGCCAAAAACGCTCTGGGAAATACACCGCTTCATCTGGCCGTGAAAGACAGGCAGGCGGTGGAGACCTTGCTGGCCGCGGGGGCCAAAGTCAACGTCCGCAACGGATTGGACAAGACTCCGCTTCACTACGCCATGCGGCAGGGTACTTCGCCGTATTACCTCTCGATCGTCGAAATCCTGATACGGGCAGGGGCGCGTTAACGCGGGCTGAACCCCCCGGGTGGCCGTCCGGACGGGTTCTTCGTTTGCCAGTCGGGTCCATCGGGTAAAGAATCATTTCAAGCCCCGGGATCCAGGCAGGGATTGAAGTAGCCGAAGCGAAGATCCGGAAAGCGCTCCTCGAGAATTCGCAGCAATCGAAGGATGCCGACGGTTTCGCCCTCGGGCTCGAAACCGATTCGTTCCAGATACCACTCGGGATCGATGTTCAGATTCCGCATCTGGATGAGATCGATCCCCGTCTCCGAGATCAACTCGCTCAGAGCCTCCAGTTCGGCCCGTTCATCCGTGAATCCCGGCAGCACGAAATAGTTCAGACTAACAAAACCGTCCAGGCTCTTCATGACCCGAATCGAGGTCTTGACTGTTTCCAGGCTGTAACCCTTCGGTTTGTAGTAGTTATGATAGTACGACGGCCGGCAGGAGTTGAGGCTGACCCTGATGCTGTCCAGCCCGGATTCACGGAGAAGCCCCACCGAATCGGGCAAGCTGGCGTTGGTGTTCATGTTGATAGTACCCCGGCCGGTTGCTCGGCGAATCATGCGGATCGATTCGGCTATGGGACCGGTTTGAAGCAGCGGTTCCCCTTCACATCCCTGGCCGAAACTGGCAACGGCCCGGGGAGCGTTCTGAAGATGGGGAACCGCCACTTGAGCGATCTCTTCGGGGGTGGGAACAAAACGGATTCTTTCCTGGGTCGCGCAGATCTCACTTCCCTCCTGCAGGCTGATGCAACCGAGGCAGCGGGCGTTGCAGGCGGGAGAGGTGGGCAGCGGTGCTTCCCAGCGCTGGAGGAAGTAGTTCTTGGCGGCGGGGCAGCCGTAGCCCAGGGCGCAGTTGCCCAGGTGCCGGATGAGGCGATTGTTCCCATGCGCCTTCATCATCCGGCGGGCGTTTTTCTCGATCTCGGTCGGATCGAAGCGGTCGCTGTCTTGGCGGGGATCCTCGTCGATCCGCAGGGCCGAGACGACGAATCCATCGTTGTGCCAGCCCACAGCGGTGTAGGCGAAGAGGGGTAATACTGCAGCCTCCGGCAAGCTCTTGTAGGCGCTGGAATAAAGCTGGGTGTGGGCCGGAGCGATGAAGGCGGCTGCCGCCTTGATACGGGTGCTTCCGGTGTAGGGATTTCGCTCCAGCACACGAAAGCTCGCCGTAGCCGGATCGTAGCCTACGGGCAGCCGTCCGGGCAGCTGAAACAGCTCACTGCCCGGTGGCAGGGCAATCCAATCCCCCTCCTGCAACCGCACGTGCCGCCCGGCGCTGGCGCCAACCATCTCCAGGTCGGAAAAATCGAGGATATTCCCCTTTTCATCGGCGAAGAGCAGAAAGGGGGCTTGGGAGCTCATGCCTCAATCTCCTATCAGAACAAAAACGAATATCGCGATCATAACAGGAACGAACGCCTTGTTCACCTGCTTCGCTTTCAAATAGTCAGCTTTCAAATAGTCAACTTGACGGCTTAGAGGGGGAGTGCTAAACTATTTTGTAGCAACGAGCAGCCTTCCGTAAGAGGGGGAAAAAATGGCAAAAAAATTGTTGGTCTTTTTGATGATCCTGGGAGTGATCGCTTTTCTCGTGAATTGCAAAACACCTCCAGAGCAGCCCGAGGAACCGGTTGTGCAGGAGACGCCGGAGGAGAAACCCGCGGAGAAGCCCGCGGAGCCTCCCACGGTAGTAGAGGCTCCCCAAGAGGTTCCGAAGGAAGAGGTGGCTCCGATCACGGATGAAGAGATTCGAAAGGCGCGTAACGCGATCGCCAGGGCGCGGGAAGCCGAGGCGGACTACTACGATCCGACAACGTTGAAGGAAGCCGAGGATGCCCTGAATGCGGCCCTGATGGCCCGCCGGTCGGACCCGACGACGGCCCGCAAGGATTTGGCCCGGTCCGTCGAGAGAGCCAACACGGCCTTCGACAATGCGGTGGTCAAGGCGGCAGAGGAGCTGGCCGAACGGGCTGAGCGATTGAACAAGCAGCTGCTGGCGATAAACGCCGACAAGTTCCTGCCTTCGGAATACAACGCTGCGGTTGCCGGTGTGCCGGAAACGCAGAAGTTGTTTTCATCCGGGCAATTGGTGGAAGCCAGGGAAAAAGCCTATGCCACCCTTGCCGACATGTCCAACCTGCTGGAGCGACTGCGGGAGCGCCAGCGCTGGATCGAGATCTTGAAGCGAGACATCAATCAGTATCTGAAGGAAGCCGAAGAGCTCGATGCCCACGTGCAGGCGCCGCTGCAATTCCAGCGGGCCAACGGGCTGTATCTGGAGGGAATAGAAGCCTACCAGAACTATCAGCTCTTTGAAAGTGAAGAGCTTCTCGGAAAGGCTCGGGAAGAGGCCCTCGCTTTGATCAAGCTGGCCAAGAGCTCCGGGGAGGAGCGGAAGAAGAAGGCCCAGGCTCTGATGCTGGATGTGATGAAGGAGCTGGAGGAGGCTTCCGAACTCACCGTAGTGACGGATGACGGGACGCTGATCACTCCGGAACAGTGGTCCGGGGAGCAGATCATCGAAGATATCGAGGGGGAGGCAGAGCCCCAATCGATGCTCAGCCCACCCGACTTCAGCCGTCCGGCGCAGCGGGTATTGATTCCCGACGGGTCCTTCGTTGCCGTTCTGGGGGACGCGGTCGAGGAGAATCTGCTTGCCCAGGCCAAAGAGCTGTGGAAACAGGGTGTGGTCGAGTGGAACGCCGGCAACTACAATTTGGCCGAGGAGTACTTCAACGAATCCAGGAAGCTTATCGAGGTCTACAAAGCACAGGCGGTGAATCCGGACTATCCGATCTACCTGGTGCGCCTGATTCCCGAGCGCCGGGACTGCCTGTGGAGAATTGCCGAGTACAACTACATCTACGCCAATCCCTATATGTGGCCCAAGATCTGGAGACGCAACCGCAAGCTCATTCAGCATCCGGACCTCATCTATCCCGGTTGGAAGCTGGTTATCCCGCCGAAGTGATAAAATCGTCGAAATAGGGTGAATATGTCGGGGCTGTCCGGGAATCCGGACAGCCCTTTTTTCCGGCCTCTACTCTTCCTTGAGCTCGGGATCCAGCTTCCGGAAGCGGCTCTTCAGCTCCGCGATCCGCTCGGTCAGAGCTTGAGCCGAGCTCGCCTCCACGACCAGGCGCAGGTACGGCTCGGTATTGGACTTGCGCAGATTGAACCACCAGTCGGGGAAGTCCAGGCGGATACCATCGATATCGGTCAGCGTTGCCCCCGGTCTGTCGCCGTATTCGCACAGCAGCGCATCGATGATGTGGTCCTTGGCCTCGGTCTTGAAGTTGATCTCTCCGGAGTAGTGATACTTCACGATCTCGCCGATCAGCTCGGAGAAGGAACGCCGTTCCCGGGATAGGATCGCCAGGACAAGCAGGGCGGATATCATTCCGGAATCACAGAAGTAGTTGTCACGGAAGTAGTAATGCCCCGCCAACTCCCCGCCGTAGATACCGTTGCGATCCCTCAATAGCTTCTTGGCGTGGGAGTGGCCGACCTTGCAGATCACCGGTTTGCCCCCCAGGGCTTCCACGTATTCGACGACGCTGCGGGAGGTGCGTACGTCGTAGGTCACCACCTCGCCGCTGTGATCCTCACCGGATTGGCGAAAGAAGTGCAGCCCCAGCAGGGCGATGATCAGATCCGGGGAGATGAAGCGGCCGGCCTCATCCACGAACATCACCCTGTCTCCGTCTCCGTCGAAGCAGATTCCCAGATCGGCCTTCTCCGCCAGCGTCCGCTTTTTCACGTCCGCCAGGTTGGCCTCGATAAGGGGGTTGGGAGGGTGGTGGGGAAAGCTGCCGTCGGGCTGGTCGTACATTGTGATGATCTCGCCCTGCAAGTTCCGCATCACGTCGTGGATGAATACCGAAGCCATCCCGTCGGAGCAGTCGATCACGGCTTTGATCTCCAACACCGCCTCTATATAGGGTTCGAGGTGCTCGAGGTATGCCTGGCGGATGTCCAGGGTGTCCAGCTTCCCGGGCGCGGAAACCGGGGAGATTTCTCCCCGAACCATCTGCTCCAACCGATTCAGACCCGTGTCGTAGCCCACGGGGATCGCCTGGGCTCGGGATATTTTCAGACCGTTGTATTCCGGAGGATTGTGGGAGGCGGTGATCATGACGCTGCCCCCGAAGTCGAAGTGGGCAGTGGCAAAATAGACCGAGGGGGTGGAGCACAGACCGATATCCGTTACGTTGCAGCCGGTATCCCGCATTCCCCGGCTCAGCGCTTCGAAGATCTCCCCGGAGCTTTCCCGGGCGTCTCTACCTACCAGGATCCGCTTGGTTTCCAGGAGCCCTGGCAGAAAGAAGCCGATCCGATAGGCCAGATCTTTGTCCCACTCCCGGTTGTATATTCCCCGAATGTCGTAGGATTTGAATATTCCCATACGCGATTATAGCACTCCCCCATGTCGTTGATCCACCGGTTTCGCCTCCGGGTGAGAATGGTAAAAAAAGGTTTTATAGTGGTTGACAATAAACTATAAAGTACTATAATATACTATAATGTACTCTAAAGGATAAAATGGATGTATGCAGATAATCCTTCGGAAACCCCTTCCCGTGTTCGCAGTGAGGGTGGTGAAACGGGGGAGATCATGACCCTGTCGGAGGTGGCCGTCTACCTGCGCCTGGCGGAAAAGACGGTTCTGCGCATGGTGCACAAAGGGCAGATCCCCTGCGCCAAGGTGGCCAGTCAGTGGCGGTTCCTGCGTTCGATGATGGACGATTGGTTGATCGCCAAGATGCGCGTAGTACCGCAAAACGATCTGGCCAGGTTGATCGAAAGTTCCCCGGAGGTTGTGCCCCTCTCACGACTCCTCAAAGCGGAGTACGTGATCCTGGATATCCGGCCGGGGACCAAGGAGGACGTGCTTCACCAGCTGGTTCAACCTCTCCTTCGCTCGCAATTCATCGATCGGGGGGGGCCCTTCGTCGACAAACTGCTCGAACGGGAACGTATCGTTTCCACCGCCGTAGGCAAAGGAGTAGCCATTCCCCACCTGCGCAATCCCCAGGAGAATCCCGGGGGCGGCCCGCTGCTGGTAGTGGGAATCTGCCGGGAGGGTACGGATTTCGAAGCCTTGGACGGGGAAAAAACGCATCTGTTTTTCCTCCTCTGTACGGACAGTGAAGTGGTGCATCTGCGGGTACTTGCCAAGGTCAACCGGATAGCCGGCCGGAAAGATGCGATGGCCCGCCTCATCTGCGCCGAATCGCCGGCCGAGGTTCTGCAGGTTCTCATAAGAGCGGACCAGGAAGGAGCGTGATCATGGGTTTGTTTGCCAGTTTTCGCCCGGAGTGCATTCAGATCGGGAGCGATGCACGGAACAAGATGGAGGTGCTTGCCGATCTGGCCCGGCTGGCCAAGAAGAGCAAGGTGCTGGGCAGGGTACCGGAGAAGCGCATCCTCGATGCCCTGCAGGAGCGCGAGCAGGTAGGCACAACAGGATTCGGCAGCGGAATCGCCATTCCCCATTGCGGTCTGGACGATATCGATGAGTTTGTGGTCGGCTTGCTGATCGCCCCGGAGGGAATCGATTTCGATGCCCTGGACGGGAAAAAAACCACGACCTTTTTCTTCATTATTGGACCCAAATCCCAGAGAAACCGCCATATCCAGCTGCTGTCGGCGGTCTCCAAGATCCTCAAAGACCCCGATGTGATTCAACGCTTTCTCGAAGCGTTTGACGAAAAGCGAGTGCGTCAGATCGTGGAGGAGCTGTTCAGGCTCGTCGATGTGGGGGTTTCTCCCGGCCAGGAGAATGGCAGGTGCCTGTTCCAGGTGTTCGTGCAGAAGGAGGAGTATTTCGAAGATCTTCTCCAGGTTTTTTCCGCCGCTGTAGAGGGCTCGATCGCCGTGATCGAAACCAACGCCGCCGGTTACTATCTGCACCGCTTGCCTCTGTTCGCCGCCTACTGGACAGAGAGCCAGAAGGGATTTTGCCGCCTCATCCTTGCCGTTGTCGACAGGGACCTCTGCAATGACGTGATCCGACGCATCCACACCGTAGTGGACGATGTAGAGAACAACCCCGGCGTTTTGATCACCGTTCAGGAGTTGTTCTACTCCAGCGGTTCCCTCGAATTCTAAGGCGCGCCGGAGTCAGCCGTGTTGCAGACAGTTCAGGGTTTCTTCCACGCCCTCCCCGTTCCGGTGCTGCTGGTTGTCGGCATCATCACCCTGGCCGGGTTCTACCTGGGCAAATCCATGCGCTATGTGCGTCTACCCTCGATTATAGGATTCATGCTTGTCGGTGTCTTGCTGGGCCCCTCGGTGCTGGGTCTGCTCGGGGAGGAGCTGCAAGCGTCAATCGGTTTCATCACAGAGATCGCCCTGGGTTTCGTGGCCGTCAGTATCGGTCTGGAGCTCAGCTTCTCCGCACTGAAAAGGCAAGGGCTCGGTATCATTCTCATCATCATCGCCGAATCCTTCCTGGCTTTCGCCGTGGTCACGGCGGCGGTGTT
>CAZPQC010000144.1:0-9450 GCA_964588525.1 uncultured Spirochaetaceae bacterium | reverse complement strand
GATGCTATCCATAAATCCGGGAGTGCGCCGTAGTTCGTCTCTTCGCGCCACATCCATGTGGCTCTCAGAGCCGTCACTGGAGAGATCGCCGCCAGCATCCGGGACACGAACTCCTGGATATTGGTGGCTCTTGGGGTGGGGGATCAAGGAAAGCCCCCGTTCGGTTGCTGCCTTGAGCGTTACGCGCAGGCAGTGTGCTGTCGATCCAGCACCTCCAGAAGCACGGGATTGTCAAAAGAAACCGACACCTTCCCGATCTGGAAAGCAATCTTCTTACTTCGGTGGTTTTTCCCGACGGTGTTGCGGATCATCGCGGCAAAGGCCTGAAGCGCCAAGGCGCCGAAGATCGCCTCTTTCAGGAAGACACTGCCGACCTATGTCCCCGACGGGCATACTGTGGCGAATAAGAGAACTGAAAGTGCTTAAGATACCTTTTTCTTGTGTGCTTCGTAGAACGATCGTAAGACCGAATTGATTCTGGTCTGGTAGCCCTTTCCTAAGGACCGAAACCAATCCAGGACATCAGCATCTAGTCGCAGTGTCACCGGTTTCTTCTTTTCAGGATACTCTATAACAGCATTCGCCCAAAAAGTATCGTCTAGTTCCGGAATATCCGTGTAGTCAATTTCCTTGTCCTTAATCTCGTCAAACTTTTTAAGTCTCTGCTCTCTTGATAAACTCATGGTATCGCCTCCTCTCTCTTTGGTTTGCTTTTCTGGCCGAGATGATTCTTGCTACTCCTTTGCGTTCCGTGTATACGACAACACAAATTCGACTATGGATCGTTCCAATAGAGATATTCCTAATTTCACCGTATGATTGTCTGGTATCAATGGCTGTTATCCTCACATCTTCAAATATAGCTTTTGCATCTTCGAAACTGATCCCATGTTTTTGAATATTGATCCGATTTTTCTGCTCATCCCATTCAAATTTCACACAAAAAGTATAATAATGTATGTACAATTTGTCAATACATAAAAGGTTCTTTTATTAATGTATTTTGCTTTCAAAGCTGATCCCCGTGATTATCACCGTGTTGAGCGAGAATAAGATCCGAAATATGACATAACCCCGGCCTTATGCCACATACGGGGCCGTAAAGCTGCGTGTATCGTGATCAATGCAGCCACGGCAATCGCCTGATTTTTCGGCAAACTCGTCTCCGTGCAAGCCTGAACCCTCTGGGGGTCTTCTCCTCTCCGCCCCCCTCTGGCACAAAAAAGCCCCGCGCCCGTGCGGGGTTTTTGTGCTCTTGCAGACCCGAGGGTACACGATGTACCCGAGGGAAATTCCTGCCTCTCAGAGCATGATGATCTTAGTCCATTCATAGCACAATGGACTAAGATATTCTTGAATGCGAGAACGCACAATTTGACGAGTAATTGTTTGCGGGAAATGGGGTTACAAACGGGCAATGCGGGATTCGAACCCACGGCCTCTGGCTCCGGAGGCCAGCGCTCTATCCAGCTGAGCTAATTGCCCGGGTTGTGCTATAAAACTATAGCGATTTACTCGGATTGTCAATCCGCTATGGTACGGGCTATGGTACGGGCCTACTTTTCTAATGCGCACCCTGGTTCGGGGAGATATCCAGATGGGGCATTCGGTCCGCTCCTATTGTTCCGGTTGCCGCGCAGCCTTGACAGTTTCCGGCCGTTTTGCGATATTTCTCTGCAGCTTATGAAGTTGAGTAGCAGGAATCGATCCACCTTCCTGACTTTCCTGGGCTTGGGATTCCTTGTCGGGACCCTGGGGTGGGAGGTTCTGGAGCGGATCGTTCTCCAGATGGGCTTCGAGCTGGCTCTGGGCGTCGGACCGGTGGGTTTCGACTTGTCCGTATTGAGCGTTTTCGTCAAGATCAACCCGGGAACATTTATCGGCGTTCTCGGCGGAATCTTCCTGTTCCGTGTGATGTAGCACGGATTGTAGTGGTCCGGATTCAACAAAAAAGTAAGAAGAGAATATAGTATGGAAACAATCATTCTGGCTTCCGGGTCTCCCCGGCGCCAGGAGCTGCTCAACAGGGTACGAATCCCCTTCAAAGCTTTTCCGCCGAACATCGACGAGTCCTTCGCCAAGATACGCAGCGTGGAAGAGAGGGTGAGGCGAATCGCCCTGCGGAAGATCGAGACCGTCGTGCAGATGTTCAAGCAGGAAGCTCCCCGCTGGCTCCTGGGACTGGATACGCTGGTGGAGATCGAGGGTGAGGCAATCAACAAACCCGCGGGCGTGGAGGACGCCGAATCGATCCTGAAGCGGCTGTCCGGCAAGGTCCACCGGGTCTATACCGGCATCGGGCTTTTACCCGCCAAAGGCGAACCGGTGGACCTGAGGAGCGTCTGCACCGAGGTGAAGTTCGTGAATCTCGGCCGGGAGGACATCGAGCTGTATCTGGATAGCGGTGAATGGTCGGGGGTCACCGGCGGCTACCGTATTCAGGAGCGGGGGGCGTTTTTCATCGAGTGGATTCGGGGTTCCTACAGCAACGTTGTGGGCTTGCCTCTGGAAACATTTTATGGCATTTTAAAGAGCAACAACTATTCTCTGCATTAGCCTGCCGTAGGCGGGCGCGGGGAGAGTTAATTTCCGTCGTTTGGAGCCCAACCACCAAGCGCCGGCGTACCGTTGGAATCGGAGCGCAGGGCTCGTCGGTGTGCAGCGGGTACAGACGTACGAGACAAAGAGAAGGAAAGGGACCCGCCAGGGTCACCGAGCAAGGAGGACGCATTGGCAGTCGTCACAATGAAAAATTTGCTTGAGTCGGGTGTGCATTTCGGCCATCAGACCAAGCGCTGGGATCCCCGGATGAAGAAGTATATCTTCGCCGAACGAAACGGGATCCACATCATCGACCTACAAAAAACAATCGTATCGATTCGAGAAGCCTTCGAGGCGGTTCGCAAATCCATCCTGGAAGGGAAATCCGTGCTGTTCGTCGGCACCAAGAAACAGGCGCAGCAGGCGGTGGAGCGCGAAGCTCAGCGCTGCGGTATGTTTTACGTCAACAACCGTTGGCTCGGCGGCATGCTCACCAATTTCTCGACAATCAAGAGGTCGCTTCTGCGGCTCAAGAAGATAGAGAAGATGGAGGTCGATGGTACCTTCGAAAAATTGACGAAGAAGGAGATCTCCCGCCTGGTCAAGGAACGAGCACGCTTAGAGCGAAGCCTGGGCGGTATCAAGGAGATGAAGGAGCTTCCAGGCATCGTTTTTGTGATCGATACCCGCAAAGAGGCTATCGCGGTGGCGGAAGCCAAGCGGCTGGGGATTCCCATCGTGGCTATCGTGGACACCAACTGCAATCCGGAAGGAATAGACTATCCGATTCCCGGAAACGACGATGCGATTCGGGCAATCAATCTGTTCTCTCAAATCATCGCCAACGCGGTGATCGAAGCGGAGAATGAAGTAGGTCTTGAGATCATCGAGACCCTCCAGGATGAGACCAGCGAAGCGGATTTTACCTCCTACGTGGATAAGGATGAAATCTCCGAGTACGAGAAGTACAAAGACGAGGAAGAGGAGGCGGTGGAGACCGTAGCCGTCGCAGCGGCCGTCGGTGGTGTGGCCGAAGAACAGGAAGAGGCCGGATTTACCGATAAGGATTACTCTGACTACAATCCAGATGAAGAAGAAGCGAAGAAAGTGGAAGAGCAGGTTGTGCCTGCTCAACGGGTAGATTTGGCGGACGAGCACAATGTAGACGAAGACAAATTATACGACGAGTAGGAGATACACCTGTGGATATCAAGGCAACTGATGTAAAAGCCCTGCGCGAAAAAACGGGCGCAGGGATGATGGATTGCAAGAAGGCGCTCGTACAGGCGAACGGAGATTTCGCCAAAGCAGAAAAAATACTGAAAGAACTGGGTCTGGCGGCGGCTCAAAAGCGGGCCGGCCGGGCGACCAGAGAGGGGCGCATCTTTTCCCGCATCCGGGATGGAAAAGGCGTGTTGCTGGAGCTTACCTGTGAGACGGATTTCGTAGCCAAGAACAAAGAGTTCTTAGCCCTCGGAGAAACTCTGTCGGAGTTGGCCATCAGCAAAGGCCCGGGCGCAAAGCCTGAAGATTTTTCCTCCCAGGTTCAGGATGTTGTGGGCAAGATCAAGGAGAACATCACGCTCCGCCGCCTGCAGTTCATGGAAGCCAATGCAAACGATTTGATCTTGGACTATATTCATGGTGAGGGGAAGATCGGAGTCATGGTCAAGTTCGCTCTCTCCGACCCGTCCCTGAAAGACAACCCCAGGGTCAAAGAGGTTGCTTTTGATCTAACCTTGCATACGGCAGCCTTTGCACCGCTTTTCCTCGATCGGAATGAGGTAGCGCAGAGCTATCTGAAGGAGCAGCAGGAGATCTTCACCAAGCAGGCGGAGAAGCTGGGCAAACCGGAAAACGTGGTAAAGGGTATCGTTCAGGGAAAGATGAACAAGCATCTGGCTGAGATCTGTTTCGTGGACCAGCCGTTCGTCAAGGACCAGAACCTCACGGTCTCCAAGGTCCTGGATGCACTGAACAAGGAAATCGGCGGGCAGGTCCAGATAGATGAATATCTGTACTACAAGGCCGGAGAAGAGCTGGAGTAGGGAACGCGAACGGTGAACCTCCCGGTTCACCGTTTTTTACAAGGAGTCGTCCGGATGGATAGAGTAAACAAGGAAACCGAAGAGAAGATGAAAAAGGCGGTGAAGGCCCTGGAGGATGAGTTCAAGACGATTCGTACCGGAAGAGCATCCGCCGCACTGTTCGAGAACATCAGGGTGGACTACTACGATCAAAAAGTCCCTCTGAACCAGGTAGCGACCATTTCGGTTCCAGAGGCACGGCTGGTCGTCATCCAACCGTGGGATCGCTCGGTACTGTCGGAAATCGAGAAGGCCATTCAGAAATCCGAGCTTTCGATGAATCCCAACAACGATGGAAAGGTAATTCGAATCAACATTCCGCCTCTCACCGAGGAACGGCGCAAGGAACTGGCCAAACTGGCGCGCAACATAGCGGAGAAGAGCCGCATCGCTATCCGCAACATCCGCAGGGACGGCAATGACGAGCTCAAGAATCTACAGAAGGCATCAGAAATCAGCGAGGATCAGTCCAAGCGCGGCCAGGATGAGATTCAAAAACTGACGGACAAGTACATCGAAGACGTGAACGGTATCGTCGAAGCAAAAGAGAAGGAAATAATGGAAATCTGATGGTTGCAGAAACCAAAGCCCCCCTCCCGCGGCACGTGGGGATCATTATGGACGGGAACGGAAGGTGGGCTCAGCAGCAAGGCAAAGCCCGTACGCGGGGACATCTCGAGGGCGTCAAAGCCGCAAAACGACTCGTGCGCGCCTCTCTGGAGGCCGGGATTCGTTACCTGACCCTTTTTACCTTTTCCACGGAAAACTGGAAACGTACGGCTAAAGAAGTATCCTATCTCATGTTTCTGATCAAGAATCACCTGCGCAGGGAGAGCAAGTTCTACGAGGAAAACGAGATTCAGGTCGTGAGCTCCGGGAACCTCGGTCGCCTTCCCGCTGATATCGTCCAGGTGCTGCAACGGGTTACGGCTCGGACCGCCGACTTTGAGAGGATGACTCTCAATCTGGCAATCGACTACGGCGGCAGAGACGAGATCATTCGCGCCGTAAACCGGGCGTTCGAGCAGGGTACCAACGGCAGGATCTCGGAGGAGGACATTCGCTGCCATCTAGATCATCCCGAGATTCCGGATCCTGATCTGATCATCCGCACCGGACAGGAGTGCCGGATCAGCAACTTCCTGATTTGGGAAGGAGCCTATTCAGAGCTGTACTTCAGCTCCAAAATGTGGCCGGAGTGGGACGAGTCCGATCTGAAAGAAGCTCTCGACGCCTACGGATGCCGGGAGCGTCGCTACGGCGCTCAGGATGCGGCCAAGCAGGCGCCCGCACAGTCCAATCCTCTGACCGCCGGTATTTGGTAGAGCTATCGAATACGGCATCATGAGCCGCAGTTCTTTCTTCGTCAGAACGGCAACCGTCGTTGTCGCACTGCCCGTTTTTTTCGTACTCATATTCATCCTGCCCCAATACAATCACCTTGCCCTGAATATCGGGGCGGTTTTGGTTGCAGCCCTCGGAGCTATGGAATTGGGGGCGTTGCTCCGAAAACGCGGCATCCCAGCTTTTCGCTTTCTCTTTCCCTTTGCCGCATTAATTCCCGTGGCAGCGTATCTGGAAGTTCTGGGGCTGGTTTCTCCAGTCTGGTCTCCGGCCGTTCCAACCGCCTTGGTGGTCCTGGTCCTGCTGCGCTCCCTCTGGATCCGGGATCGGAAGGATCTGGATTTTTTGTTGCAGCGAGTCTCGAGCTCCCTGCTGGTCATCCTCTACCCGGCCCTGTTGCTGTCCTTCATCGTGCGGCTGACAGCTTTCGAAAATGCCCGCTGGGTGCTGCTGTTCTTTTTCAGCATCAACTTTGCCAACGACATAGCCGCCTACCTGGCCGGGATGTTTCTGGGACGGGGTACTCGCCTGGACTACGCCGTCAGCCCGAACAAATCCGCCGCCGGTTTTGCCGCCGGCATCCTGGCTTCCATAGGAGTAGCGCTTCTGTTCAGGGGTACCGTTGCGGGTCTGCTGCCGATAGGCTACGGCGCTGCCGCCGGCTTCGGCGCCGCTGCCGGTATTCTCACGATTGCCGGAGACCTGGTGGAATCGGCTCTCAAACGCTCCGCCGATGTCAAGGATTCCGGGGGGATCATCCCCGGCCGGGGAGGAATTCTCGATTCCATCGATTCCTGGCTGCTGACCGCCCCGATGTTCTACTTTGTCTTTCTTTGGATTTCGCGGTAAATTCGAGGCAAAGGCGGTTGCCAATTTGAAGAGAAAAAAAGTCAGCGTGCTGGGATCCACAGGCTCGATCGGGAAGAACACTCTGGAGGTAGTGAAAGCCCTTGAACCTGGCTTAGAGGTTGTTGCCCTGGCCTGCCGCAGCCGCGTTGCCGATCTTACCCGACAGGTGAGGGAGTTTGCCCCCAAAGCGGTCGCTGTTACGGGTTCCCTGGATTCCTACGGGGAAGGAGAACTCGGGAAACTGCGGAATACCCGGATCTACCGCGGAGAGGAGGGGTTGCTGCAGATGCTTGCGGACACCGATGCCGATCTGGTGGTGAACGGAATCTCCGGAGCCAGAGGACTGCTGCCTTCGCTGAAAACGCTCCAGCAGGGTGCCGATCTGGCTTTGGCGAACAAGGAGACGGTCGTGATGGCCGGCGGCTTGGTTTCGGAGTTGGTCCGCCGTAACGGATCGAAACTTCTGCCGGTTGATTCCGAGCACCATGCTTTGTTTTGCCTGCTCCGGGGCCGAAACTCGGAGGAGGTGCGGGAGATCATTCTGACAGCCTCCGGGGGAGCCTTCCGTGATCTGTCCTACGAGCAGATGCGGGATGTGCGTATCGAGGATGCCTTGACCCATCCCAACTGGAGCATGGGGGCGAAGATTACCGTGGATTCGGCGACGATGGCCAACAAGGGACTGGAAGTCATCGAAGCCCACCACCTGTTCGATATTCCGGTTTCAGCAATCAAGGTCTTGATCCATCCGCAGAGCTACATCCACTCTCTGATTCGGACGACAGATGGTTTCATCTATGCCCAACTGAGCCAACCGGATATGCGCCTGCCCATACAGAATGCTCTGACCTATCCGGATTTCAGACCCTCCTGCGTGGAGGCCTTCGATCTGACGGGCAAGAGCTTGAGCTTCGAGCCGGTGGATCCGAAAAAGTACAGGCTGCTCCCGCTGGCCTACGATGCCGCCGAGCAGGCTGCGGGATACCCGATAGCCTACAACGCCGCCAACGAAGTGGCGGTAGATCGCTTCTTGGGTCGGGGAATTTCCTTTCTCGAAATAGCGCAGGTGGTGGAACAGGTTCTCCAGGTCGATTGGCAGGTGCCGGTGGAGGAGATCGAGGAGATCCTGGAGGTAGACCGGCAGGCCAGAATTAAAGCTGTGGAAATATTGAAGAGCTAAAAGGATTGTTTAACGTGTTATTGACTATTGTTTTCGGAATCATCGGCTTTGGCATCATGGTGTTCGTTCACGAGCTCGGGCACTTCGTTGCGGCCAAGCGGGTGGGAATCGGTGTGGAAACCTTCTCCCTTGGCTGGGGGAGGAAGATCGTCGGCTTTGACTACAAGGGCACGAACTACCGGATTTCCATGCTGCCCTTCGGCGGATACTGCAAGCTCAAAGGAGAAGATCCTTACAACCCCCAGGAACAGCGGGCCGACGGAACTTTTTTCGCCGCCTCGCCGTGGAAGCGGATCGTCACCTCCGCAGCAGGTCCGCTGGCGAACGTGCTCTTCGCGATTTTGGTCCTCACCCTGATCTGGTGGATCGGCTTCGACGTGCACACCGATGGGAACCGGATCATCCTGGCCTCCGACTACTCCATGGACAGTTTCGCCGGCACGCCCCCCGCAACGCAGGCCGGTCTGAAGACAGGCGACCGGATTCTGGCCGTCAATGGCCGGCGGGTGAATCATTTTCAGGATCTGCTGGAATACGTGGCCACTGCACCGAACCGGGCGATAGTGCTGACAATCGAGCGGGAGGGCAGGCAGCTCCAGACGACCCTGACTCCCGAATTGGACCTGGACACCGGTGCCGGTAGGATCGGAGTATACGCCTGGAGGGACCCGATCGTGGATCAAGTCACCCCCGGTGAAGCCGCGTCTCTGGCCGGACTCCAGCGGGGAGACCGGATCGTTGCCGCCGGAGGTCACCCGGTTCGCCACACCATGGACCTGTATCAGCAGCTTCAGGACAAGCCGGAAACGCTGCCAATCCGCTATCAGAGGGATGGAACCGAAAGGCAAGCGACTCTGGTCATGGACTACAACGAGGAGGGATACGCCAACCTCGGCTGTACCTTTGCCCTCGGCGTGTATCCGTCCCCAAGAGTCGGTCCGATCGGAGCTCTGCGCAAGGGAGCGGAGGAGAGCTGGGAGATTCTTACGGTCACGCTGAAAGGCTTTGGTCTCCTGTTCCAGGGGATCAATCTGAGGAAGGCGGTTGCCGGTCCTCTGCGCATCATCTACACGGTGGGCTCGGCGGCTACCAGCGGTTTCAGTTTCGGCTTTGCTCAAGGCCTGGCATATTACTTCCGCTTACTCTGCTGGTTGAGCATCGTGCTGTTCATCATCAACCTTCTTCCCATCCCGGGTCTGGACGGCGGTCAGATCCTGGTCTTTACCCTGGAAGCACTGCGGAGAAAACCTCTGGATCCCAAGGTGATCTCCCGTATCCAGATGATCGGATTCTCCTTCATCGTGCTGCTGGCCGTGGTCGTGACCTTCAACGATATATTTCTGTTTATGGGGAGGTAGGGATGAAGCGCCGCATTGTCTGTTTCTGCGAGCACGGCTTCGATGCGGATGTGCCGGATTCGGTCGATCTGGGAAAGCAGCCGGAGGTGGA
>CAZPQC010000143.1:0-9491 GCA_964588525.1 uncultured Spirochaetaceae bacterium | reverse complement strand
CCCTGTACCTGGAGAGCCTGCAGAACGGCCGGGCCTTCATGCAGGCGGTACGCCGGGTCGCCCGGCGGAAACCCGTGGTGATCATCAAGGCGGGTCGCAGCAGCTCAGGCCTGCGCGCGGCCAGCTCCCACACCGGATCCCTGGCCGGCTCGGACGAGATCTTCGCCGCCATGATCCGGCAGAGCGGAGCGCTTCGGGTCCCGGGCATCGAGGAGATGCTCGATCTGTGCCACGGCCTGACCTCCCTGCCCCGGATCAAGGGCAATCGCCTCGCCGTGGTTACCAACTCCGGGGGGCCGGGCATCCTGACCAGCGACAAAGCGGAAGAGCTGGGTCTGCAGGTCGAGGAGAGCCCGGAAAAGCTTCGGGGGCAGCTGGCCGCCTTCCTGCCCGGTCACTGCGCGCTTGCCAATCCGATCGACCTGACCGTGGAGGGAACCCGGGAAGGATACCGGCGAACCCTGCAGGCGGTGCTGGAATCGGTGTACGACGGCGTGATCGCCATCAACGTGGCCACCCCGTTTCTGGATTCCGCCGCCCTGGCTGAAGGGATCGTGGAGGCCGCCAAAAACCAGAAGCAGCCCAAGCCTGTAGCCGCGGTGTTCATGGCCGGGGAGATCGTGGAGCAGGGCATCGAAACGCTGAGGCAGGGCGGGATCCCCGCCTTTCCCACGGGGGAACGGGCAGCCTTCGTCCTGTCCAAGATGTACGAGTTCGGCCGTGGCGCGGAGCGCAGGGAGGGCGCCGAGCGGACTGAGCTCGCCGATGCGGGGCTCACAGCCGAAGCCGGACTCGCAGCGGAAATCGAGCAGGCTCCCCTGCCCTTTCGCACCGATGCCCCCGTCCTGGAACCCGATGCGGTATCCTTTCTGGAGGAGCAGGGCTTTTCCTTCCCGGCGCATCGCTTCATCAGCACCGTCGAGCGGATTCCCGAGGCTGTCGGATCCCTGGGCTTTCCCCTGGTCATGAAGGTGGTCTCCCCGCAGATCCTGCACAAGAGCGACGTGGGCGGAGTGCTTCTGGACCTCCGGAATGAGCGGCAGGTTCGAGATGCCTTTGCCGATATGGCCCGCCGCTTCGCCGGCAGGGAATTCCGGGGTACGATGCTCTACCGACAGGTGGTTGAGGGTCTGGAGGTCATCGCCGGGATCAAACAGGATCCCACCTTCGGTCCGGTTATCCTTGTCGGTGCCGGGGGCGTACTCACCGAGCTGCTGCGGGATTCAGCTGTCCGCATCGCCCCTTTCGGCCGAGAGGAGGCCCAGGACATGCTCTCCGGGCTCAAGATCAGCGGGATACTGTCCGGTTATCGGGGCGGCGCCGCCCTGGACCGGGAAGCCCTGGTGGACCTCCTGGTCGGCCTTTCCCGGCTGGCGGTGCGCTGCCCGGCTATCCGGGAGCTGGATTTCAATCCCGTATTCGTTCAGGAGAGGGGCCTCAAGATCGGTGATGCGCGCATCATTCCGGGTTATTTTCCGGTAGCGAAGGTCTCCGAGGCGACTACGCGATTACTGTAGTCCAGCGCCACGACATTCATGCCGCTGCCGTTTGCAGATACCTCGCGTCCATTCACGCGAATCGAAGCTTTGGCGCTTTGTTTCCCCCCCGACGATTCGATCGTAATATCTAGACCGGGTAGAAGGGACCGCAGCTGTGGATGGCTATCAGAATCCAGAACCACGTCCCCTCGATTGTCGATTAGCTCCGCCGCCACTCGGTTTCGATATATCACCGCCGCATAGGCTCCGTGTCGGCGCAGCGTATTGATCTGAGAACCCCCGAACATGAGGTATTGCAGCGTGAGGTAGGAGAGCTTGGCGCTGGCCTCTCCTCCGGCGGCGATCAGGATCGTCTGAGTGGAGTGTTCCTTCAAAAAGTTCAGCAGCAGATCTGACTCGGAGTAGCGCGGTTCCTGGACGTTCTCCGCCGGGTCTTGGAAGTAGGCGATCGGTCCCGGTTTGTTTTCCGGTGTCCGGGCTTCGATGTCGGCCAGAACCACCGAATCTTGCTCGGACCTGTGCCCCTTTTTCAGGAGGACAAAACCGTCTTGATATCGCAAGACCCCGTACCCTCGTTGCCGCAGGAGAGGGACAACCAGGTTTTTTACTGCAGAAGGACTCAGCGTATGCCTCCACAGCCAATACTCGGTCAGATCCAGTGCGGGTTGGGGCGCCTCCAGATCGGCAAGGACGTACTGCGCATCGGGATACATGCGGTGCAGAAGGTAGATCTCCCGCCTGCCGGACAGATGAGGATAGAGCCGGGACAAGGTAGCCACCGAAGCCGAAGCCGGGATATCCGAAAAGAAGGAGTAGACTGTTCGCTCACGAGCGGTCGGCCGAACGAAGCCGGGAAACCGTTTTGACAGAACCAGCCCCAGCTCGTAGTTCATCAGCAGTCCCGCGAACAGAAGAGGTATCGCCAGCATGGGGGCGAACCGCTCGCTGATCCTTCGAAAAAACGGGTACGTTTGCCGCTGCGCGAGGTACCTGCGTACGTTCACAACCCCAGTGATCGTCAGGAAGTACAGCTGCGGGAGGATGTGCGCAGAGTACTGGAATCCCAAGGAGAAGTGCGGAGACAAGTGTGAGAGCATGAGGATGGCAAGACCGGGCAGAGCGAGTACCATGGATTTTCCCGACAGCAGCGGCAGTAAAAGCACGGGAAGCAACATCGAGATGAGGTAGCGCAGCTTGTCCACATTGAAGAAGATGTGCCGGAATACGAACAGCGGATTGGTGAACAAAGTGGTCAGGACACCTCGAAAACCCTGCTGCTCGGGAAGATTCAACGCCCAGTAGTTTTCCAGATTCGGGAATCCCCCCAGGGCGGACATGATCTGGAGAACCAGGAAGAAATACCCGATGCAGGTGGCCAGCACGGTTATCCCCAAACGGCGACGTTTGAGCGCAAACAGGGCGTACAGCCCGACCCCGGACACGGTTACGGCGGTGTCTTCCCGCGTTATCAGGGCCAGGGCGAGAAAGATCCAGAACAGGGCCGTTCTCCGGGATTCCAGGAAGTAGATCAGAAAGCTGAAGATAGGTACCAGAAGCACCAGGCCGTGAAAATCAAAGCTGTTCATACCGTGCAGGGCCGGATGAAGCAGGAAACCGGCCGCCACCACCAGGGCGATCCAGGGATTCCCGATTTTCCTGCTGGCCACGAGGTAAATCGGGACGGCGCTGGAAGCCAGCAGCACGGACTGCATCACCAGCAGAGTAATCGGGTTGCGATACAACGCGTACACCGGTGCCAGCAGATAGTACAGCGGCTGGAAATGATTGCTCAGGTGGTCGAGGGTTATAAATCCCGTCACCCTGGGATTCCCCGTCTGCAGCAGGGTATAGAAGACCTGATTCTGCCACCCCAGGTCGAAGGCAAAGGTATGAAAGGCCAGATGCTTGCGCACCGTATAGAAACTGAAATAGACGGCGTAGGCCGCGGCCAGGGCTACGATAATGAACAAGCAGATGCGGTTTTCAAGCTGTGAGCGGTGATTCTCCCCCTCCTGAACAACCTGCACCGCGGGTTCGCTCGCCGAGGCGGGACTGCGGGCGATCAGGTAGGTTGTCAGAAAGACGGCGCAGAGAAACGCTGCAGCCACACAGAAAAACAGGAACGGATGATACACTTCGAAGGCCTGTACGGCGAGAAACGGTGCGAATCCGGCTACCATCCCCAGGGAGAATAATCCGGTGATGCGGGTCGGTGACACGGGCTTTGAGTTGCTGCGGCTGGAGCTGATCAAAGAGGTGAATGCCCACAGCAGAAACAGAGAAACGGCGCCCGAGCCCAGACAGATCAACAGCATCCGCCGGTTGTGAACCGATAGGTTGTTGAAAAACAGATAAGAGTTGAAGGTGACGTCGTCGACGCTCAAGCGCCACAGCAAAAAACCCAGACCTGCTCCGGACAGCAGTACGCACACCACCTCGGCGATTGAATGCCGCCGGGTGAGTCCTTGAATCTTCCGGTTGATCGGCTCTTTCATGGGTTCACCTGTCCGCGATTTTCGAGTAGATCCTTACGGGTTTTTCGCACGGAACCCATTATGCAATCCCTGTCAGGCCAGCCCGAGCAATCTGGCGGCATTTTCGAAACAGATGCGCCGATTCAGTTCCTCACCTAGCTCCAGGGTTTGCAGGGCCTCCAGCGTTTTTTCCTGGTTGCCCCAGGGGGAATCACTGCCAAAGAGGATGTACTCGGGGGGATGAGCAAGGAGAAAGCGGCGGGCCCGTTCCATCCCGATGTGGGGAAAGGCGTAGGAGATCTCCATGTAGACTGGCTTGCCCAGCAGATGCCGCTCCACGCAGTCCCAATCCTTCCAACCGCCGATGTGGGACGTGACCAGCTTCAATTTGGGAAAAGTTCGGACAACGTCCATGATCTTCGGTGCGTCGGCGACCCGATCATGGGGATAACCCATATCGAATCCGGTGTGGGCCAGGAGGATCAACCCCCGCTGCTCGATGCGTTCGTACAGAGGGAACATGCGCGGTTCGTTGAACAGGAAGCGCTGGTAGTAGGGGTGCAGCTTGATCCCCTTCAGGCCGGCTGCCTGAACTCGATCGATTTTCTCCACGGCTTGCGGGTCATCCGGATGAACCGAGGCAAAGGGGTACAGACGCCTGGAGGCAAAGCTCGTGCACCAGCCGAGTATCGAGTCGAACTGGCTCGGCTTGGTAGCGATGTTGAGCACCACCGCCGCCTCGATGCCCAGGCGATCCATTTCGGCAATCAGGGAGGAGACTTTGCCGTCCAGCACCGCGTTCACCTTGGCAAAGGCGCAGAGTTTGGGAACGGTCTGCTCGGCCAGGGAATCGGGAAAGGCATGGGTGTGGAAATCGATGATTCGCATTGGATTCTCTGTATAGCAGAAAAACCGCCGAAGGACCAGGGTTCCTCAATCCGTCAGCAGGCGAATGCGGGTGAAGATGTAGTCGAGGGAATCCTGGTTCAGAATTACTTTATAGTAATCAGTTCCATCCAACTGTTGGGGGGCTTCATCGACCAGGTCGAAGTGCTTTTGGCTCAAGTTCTTGTCGAACCAGTGGACCAGGGAGATCTCTCCGTCCTGCAGCTCGACCGCCGTGATGCCCCGCTTCCCGATGCAGCAGCCGGAGTTGAACAGGCAGGGAATGAGCAGCTGCGAGTTGTAGATGCTGCGGCGGTTTTTCAGCTCCCCTTTCCGCTCGTAGATTTTCTGGAGCTCCATCCTGTGGCGTTGGATATCCTCGGAAAGCCTCCGCTTCTCCCGGGGGCGCGCCGTCGTATACTGCCGGCACAGCTGTTCGATCCTGAAGCGCAGAGAATCGATCTTGGACAGGGATTCGAACAGGGGCCGGTGGGTGTGGCCGATCAGAGAGGCGATCCTATCGGCGTGGGAGAACGAATAGACCCGCCGCTCGGTTTTGTACTTACGGAAGGTACTGCGTGATACGGAGTAGTTTTTTATGCCCAGGGGTCGCGCCATATAGCGCAGGGTCAGACCCACCAGCAAGTTGAAGCGGGTTTGGAAGCTGGAAGCCTGGTGGCCGTGGAAGAGGAACAGAACGTCCTCCTTGTAGCGGAGCTTGAGACCATCGATGAGGATTTCAGAAAACGGATACTCTTTGTACAGCGGCAGAGCTATGTCGTGGTTTCCCACCACCTTGTACAATCGCTTGGCATCGTAGAACCGCCCGAACAGGGCGTACAGATCCGGCCATCGAGCTTCGACCTCGTTCAATGAAAAGCGCAGCAGCTCCTCGATGTCTCCGTTCAGTATCAGCGTGAATTCCTGAAAAAGGTAGTGCTGTTCCAGCACGTGCATGAACAGCTCTGCATTCTTCAAGAAGTCGTCCCCCCGGCGCCGGTTTCCTACGTGGAGATCGCTGAACACGACCAGTCGATTCCGGCGGCTCAGTTTGATCTCTGGGGCTTCGTCGTAGAGGGATTGCAGAGAACTTGTGATTGGATCCTGCATCAGGGTCTAGGCTATGGTGAAATCTGTTTCCATTATAGCGGTTGCAGGCTGCTGAAATCAACACGGAACCGAGCGTAATGGGAAGCCGAGGAGATATAGATACAGGATGATGATCGCTTCATGTGCAACCAGGCTGTTGTGATACCTCAGGACCAAACAACACAAAGCTCTCTGATTTCATCGAGAGAACGGACGCCATCGGTGGTATTGGCGGCTTGCAGGCAGGTGGCTGCCGCTCCGTTTCCGATCTTCAGAGCTTCCTCCGCAGGCCATCCTTCGTGTATACCGTACAAGACCCCGGCGCAGAAAGCATCCCCTGCACCCACCGAGCTCACGATGCTGTGCTTGGGCACCTTGAGACAACCTTGATAGACTTCAGCCCCCGTATGGTCCAGCCAGAAGCCGCCTTCGGGAAAATGGATCACCGCCGTCTTTTTGACGCCGAGCTCCAGTAGACGCTGCGCCGCATTCCGCAGTGCCGCTTCATCGATCGAGTCATCCTGCTTCCTGGTCTCGATCCCGGTTGTCCGGCTCGCTTCTATTTCGTTGATGATGCAGTGATCCACATAGCGTAGAGAAGGAACGACGATCTTCTGAAAGCGTTCTGAGGCCTCGCTCACAACATCGAGACAGGTTTCGATCCCCGCCTTTTGAATCGATTGCAGCAGTCCCGCGGCGATGGTTCCGCTGTCAGGATCCGGCTGATCCATGGCGTCGAGGAGCAGCAGGTAGCCGAGATAGAACATCCTGATTCCCGCTTTCTTTAAAAGCTCCACCGGTACGTGGGAGGGACTGAAACGAGCATTTGCCCCGCGGAAATGAAAAAAGGTTCTTTCCCCCGTATCCCGGATGGTCATGACATCCGTGTAGCTGGTTCGCGCATCCGGAAGTACTGTCAAGAATTCGGCTCCAATTTGGTTTTTGCGACAGTTATCCAGTATTTGTTTTCCAAAGGCATCCTGGCCGATACAACCGATGGCGAAGGTCGGATATGGAAAGCCCAACCTTTTCAGACACGTGAGCACGTTGGCCGGGCCGCCACCTGTACCGCTGTCCTCCTCGAGGATGCAGGCCAGTTCGCATTTCGGAGGCCAGATGTCGATGATTTTCACCTGATCGACGATCCAATTCCCGCCGCAGGCGATTCCCTGCATACGTTGCTCCTTTCCTCGAGTCTTGCTTGTTACAAAACCGCCCGCAGCGCTTCGAAGAAGCGCTCGTTCTCGCTGTGCTGCCCGACGGTCACCCGGATGTGTGTCGGCAGGCTGTACAGGGTGGCCGCCCGCACAATGATCCCCTGCTGCAGGAGAGCCTGAAACAGCTCCTGGGCGTCCCGGCCGCTATCGATCAGGATGAAGTTGGTATGGGAGCGGACGTAGGCGAGTCCCAGGAAGTCGAGCTCCCGGTAGAAGTAGCGCTTCTCCTCAGAGCACCCCTCCACGGTTTGACGCACGAACTCCTGATCGCCGAGGGCAGCGACAGCGGCCTGCTCGGCCAGGATCGATACATCGAAAGGAGGCTTGATCAGGTTGATCAGCGACACCAGCTCCGCATCCCCGATTCCGTAGCCGAAGCGCAGTCCCGCCAACCCGTAGATCTTGGAGAAGGAGCGCAGGATGAAGAGATTGCTCATCCCCTCCCGGAACAATCCCACCGAATCGAGCCTGGACTCACCTTCCGTGAAATCGATGTAGGCCTCATCCAAAACCACCAGAAGGTGATCGGGCAGCCCTTCGAGAAAGGCGTTCAGCTCCTTCGGCGGCAGGGCGTCCCCGGTCGGGTTGTTGGGATTGCAGAGAAAGATGACCTTGGTGCGGTCGCTGATATTTCTTTCAATATCCCCCAGATCGATGCGCAGATCCTTCATCTCGGAATACACCGGCACGCCTCGCATGACCCTGGAGATGGTCTCGTAGATCGGGAAGGTGATCCGGGGAAAGATGATCTCATCCCCCTGATCGATAACGGCCATGCCGAGATTGTAGATCACCCCGTCGGCCCCGTTTCCCGTCGTGATCTCCGTGGGCTGCACTCCCAGATGCTCGGCAAGGCGAGATCGAATCTCCCGGCTCTGAGAGTCCGGATACACGTGGATTTGATCCGCTATCTGACGAATCGAACGGACCGAGTCCGGCGATGCGCCCAAGGCGTTTTCGTTCGAAGCGAGTTTGATCATCCGGGTGATGCCCGACTCGGCCTGGGCTTCCTTGATCGATTTGCCGGGAACGTACTTCTTGATAGCCGATGTGCCTCTATTGGCGATTCGTGAAAGATTCATATTTCATTCCTTCGACGTTTCGTAGTGAAGCCGACCTCCGTGATTCTTGCAAGAATATGAGGGAGCGTAAAGCAGGTCAAGCGAAAATCAAGATCTTGTTGAATCGATGTTCTCAGTATATGAAATATTTGAGCGAGTCCACAATATAAATACTATTGAAAAATTTCCGCTAAGATTGAAGAAGGTTCGTATTTGAAGTACATTCCCAACTTTATGTATTGTTTAAAATTTGTTCCAGCCCACAGGAATACAAGGTTTCCTTTTTCGGTATTCCTTCATTGTCCCAACCCATCGCTTTGTAGAACCTCTTCACTGCCTTAAAGAAATTGTCAACCTTCAGGCCTTTGTTTGGTCCGGATGGTACTGCCACTTCGTGAAACATCTTGGGTATATAATCGTCTTTTGAGTTGGCGCCCAATTTTAAATTGATGAGTCGCTCCAATTGCAATACCCGCTCGCCGATTTTAAGTAAATCCTCATGTCCGATTCCGACTCCCGTAATCCCACTGGCAAGAATCGCTTCTTTTCTCAAATCGAAATCCATAATTAAGCTTAGAGCAGGTATCTTGCATATACCCAGACAGTCTATTGCCGCACAAACAGCCATGGTCCTTTTTATAAGCAGTTCTTTTCCTTCAAGCGTGCTTTGATCTACGGATGCGGCTATCCCAAATTGCTCTTCTCCTCTTTCTCCAGACCATCTGCTCTCTGGTATTGTATATACGTTGTTGAAATCGGATCCTCGCGAACAGAGCGCGTAACCCAAACCCAAACCTTTGACACTGCGTGGATCTGAAGTTGAAAGTTCCATTCCTTTCACATGAAATGCAAATTGCTCTGCACCCTTACCGATGACTTGCGCCGCCAGCTTTACCCCTTGAGACAGAATCCTGCCAAAACCTTCTTTATTAACAATTTGCTTTATTATGTTTTGCATAGCGTCGAAATTGCCCCACGACAATTCGATACCCCCTGTATCGGCTTTCGAAATAATGTCTCGAGAAAACAAGTCCATGGAAAACGCCAACACTGAACCAGTCGACATTGTATCGATACCCATTTTGTTGCATAGGTCAGACAGGTAAATTAATTGCTCGGCATCAAACAAACCACATTTGTAACCCATGGAGGAGACGGTCTCCCATTCAGGGCGAGCTCCCGTGTAGAGAGCTCCATTTTGGCGGTGAACCTCAATGTTGGCTTTACAGTGCACTGGACAACGATAACAACTCTTGAATCTGCTGA
>CAZPQC010000142.1:0-9590 GCA_964588525.1 uncultured Spirochaetaceae bacterium | reverse complement strand
GGAGCGGACTGGGTGCGGGAGGCCGAAGCGGTCGATGCACAGTACTACGTGTACCACTGCCGGGACCGGGAGGGGGACTACAAGGGGGCGGAACGGCTTCTGGCTGCCGGTAAACCGGTGATCATCGCCCATCCTCTCATCCTGGAGACGGATCTGCGCCGCGTGCCCCCGGAGTGCCTGATCGAGATCAACAACCGCTACGTTTGGCGCAGCGACTGGGAAACCCTGCGGCCCTTCGTCGCCTCGTTTTCCTTCGTCATCGATTCCGACGCCCACCAGCCCCATTGGCTCAATCAAAACGTAGCCCGCTACGTTGCCCGAGAGCTGGGAATCACCGAAACCCTGCTGTTCACAGATGCCGGAGGATCCGTCCGGCCCCGGACTGCAAATACGGCAAAAAAGCTTTGAAATTCCAAAATTACGACCCTATATTGTTTTCTATAAATACTACCCAAAAGAGGAAAGGAGGCTTCATGAAAGCCCTGAAAATCTTCGTGCTGCTCGCACTTTCCCTGGCTCTCATGGGCTGCTTCGAATCGATCGTACTGCTGCGGGTCAATAAAGACGGAAGCGGAACGATCGAGGAAACCGTGGTGATCAGTGATGCCTTTATGGAGCTGATGAAGAGCTTCGGCGACGAAGAGGAAGGTGAGGAGGAAAAAGAGCCAATCAATGAGCAAGAGCTCATCGACAAGGCCGCCAGCATGGGCGAGGGGGTGCGCTATGTCTCCGCCGAGCCCGTGAAAACCGATCGCGGCTCCGGATACAAGGCGATCTACAGCTTCTCCGATATCAACGATGTGCGGATCAATCAGAATCCCGGCGAAAACGTGAGTGCTCCCCCCATGGGCGGTGAAGAGACGGGACCGGTGGAGGAGTGGCTGCGCTTCAACTTCAGAAGCGGCAAAACCGCGACCCTGGAGATCATCTACCCTCGGGATATGGAGATGGAGCAGGAGGAGGAACCCTCCGAGGGTGAGGCGGACATGGACAGCAACCCGGAGATGATGGAGATGATGCGGGAGCTGTACCAGGATATGCATATCCGTATCGCCGTGGAGGTCAATGGAGAGATTGCCGAGACCAACGCCAGCTACGTGGAAGATTCCACAGTCACCCTGATGGACATCGACTTCGCCAAGATCCTCCAGGATGAGGAGAAGTTCAAGGAGCTGATGAACGCCAATCCCAGTACCGTCGAAGAGATGAAGGAGCTGGTCAAGGACAATCCGGGAATCAAGGTGGAGATCCAGGAGAGCATCCGTATCCGCTTCATGTAGAGGCGGCGCCGGACACGCATAGCTGAAACCAAATAATGAAGAGGGGGGCTATTCCAGATGTGGAGTAGCCCCGTTTCTTTGCAAATTTCGATGATTTTTTCGATCGGTAAGCTTATTCTCTTGCTTTTTCCCAGTCCTGCCAGGAGATATTCCCCTGTCGCAAGATTTCTTTCAGCAAACCTATGTGAATATCGTCTCCATGCGGATTGGGAATTCTAAGTTTGAGTGTCCCGCTTTGCATGAATTGATGCTTACCCCCGCTGAAGGGTCCCAGGAAACCCAATTTCTTGAATCTACGAATAAGTTCTCTTCTTGAGATCTGTTGTGCCACGATCAAGCAGTCACAGGTTTGACGTTTATATCGAGGCCTTCGATCACAGGTATCTCTTCATGAGCTCGAGTCTTGAGAAGTATCCACTCCTCCAATACTTCTATCAGCTCTGTTCGACAATCTTCGATCGTCGCGGCATTGGCCCATACTCCGGGGTAACCCGAAATCTCCGCAAACCAGCTCTTATCCTCGAGCTGTTTATATTGTGCTTTCTTTACAGCCGCTTCTACGTATTGCAGTAGCATTTCAATCCTCTCTGGTTACAGAATAGGTACGAAGATTTTAGATGTCAAGCAGGAGAGCATCCGTATCCGCTTCATGTAGAGGCGGCGCCGGACACGCTGATCTCCGGAAGCAGAACCGATAGCGGTCCTTGAAAGCCGGCACGACTCCGGATTTCCCGGGAGAAGTACATCCGGGGCTGCACATCCCGGATATTCCCCGATACCGAACCTCCGGTCACCGGACGGCGCTTGCCGTCCCGATCCGTGTAGTAGGCCAGACGGATCTCTCCTCCGAAATCCCCGGTCAGGGGCTCACTGATGAAGTCGGAAAAATAGATGACCTCCAGCTGCGGCCCCCGGCGGAGCTCATCGACGCTTTTCGAACCCGGGGTGACCTTGACATTTCCGATAGCCCCAGTCGGGGGTACGCCCAGGTAGTGGCAGTATCGAAGAGGCCCCCAGAAGCGCTCCAGCCTGCCCGCATCCACGATCCGGGTAGAGCGCAGAGCAAAGCCGTCGGCGTCCACGGGAGCCGAGGCCGGGGAATTGTACAGGAACGGATCCAGGCTCAGGCTCAGGGCGTCCCCTTCGATCGTATCTCCCTGTATGCTCTCTCCCACCTTTGCCGTGGAGATGCCGGAGTACACGCTCTCCGCCGAGGATCGGTTGAGGTAGTACTCGAAGAAATCCGGAACCGGATCCCCCGTAATCAACACGGGAAAGCGTTTCAGGTGGGGGGTCGGCCCGGCCGCGGCTCGGTCACTGCAGGAACGCAGCTGATCCCTGACTTCGGCGGCCAGCAATTCGGTCTCGAACTCGGAAAAGCTGATCTCCCTGTACAGCTCCACGGCTCCGGCTTTTCCACCGTCTTCGACTATCAGCTCGACATAGCCCGAGTAGGAAATGTAGGACACATCCAGACCGTGTGAGTTGACGATGCGGGTGTCTATCCGGTTCAGGAAAATCTCCGCGGAGTTGATCGTGGCCTCCTCCTCTTCCTCCTGAGCGTAGATCGTCTCGGCCAGAGGGGAGAGCCACTGCTCCAGCGGTCGGGAAGCAAAACTGCTCTGAGATATCTCGGCGGCTTCGGAGCCCGGCTTCACCAGCGGATAGTGCTGGTTGCGGACGTATCGGGCGGAGTCCAGGCTCTGCTCGACCAAAGCCCTGATCTCCCCATCGGAGTAGGTGGGATGAATCTGCACGGCCACGGAGCCGCGGTATTGGTTCTCGCCCTCCCGGAAATCCCGGTAGATCGTTAGGTAGGTGCGTCGCACATCCTTGGAACGCTGCATGTCCACATCCCGGCGAACAAAAAACAGCTCCTTCCCCTCGATCTGCCTGTCGCTGATCCTCCAGGCGCTGATATCCCCGATGCTCACCAGCAGGTCCCGCAATCTCTCGATCATCATCCCAACCTCATCACCGTCTTGATGTACGGTCCGCCGGAGGAGTTCTTCACGTATTCCTTGTGACCCTTTCCGCACATACCGCTGCCGGAATGCTCCACTTCCCCTGACAGCATGCTCACCGATCCGAGCACATCCGGTACATACCCGAACATGAATACCGGAGACACGATCCTTCCGGTTATCTTCCCCTTCCGGATTTCTCTGGCATAGAGGATCTCCCCCTGGATCCCCCAATTTTTAGGATCCTCCATGCCGGAGCGAAATTTCTCCAACAGATAGCCATTGTCGATGGAGGCGATCATCTGTTCCAGAGTGTCGCCGCCCGGCGTGAAGAACGTGTTGGACATGCGGGCGTACGCCTTGCGCTCGAAGGATTCCCGCTTGCCGTTGCCGGTGGGGATGGAATTCATCCGCAAAGCGGAAAGCAGGTCCGAGATTCCGGTCCGGAAGATACCCTCCTCGATAACCAGGGTGTCGCCGCCCAAAACGCCCTCGTCGTCGAACCAGTAGGAACCGGTCTGCTCGGCAGCCCGGGCTCCGTCGTGAAGGCTCACCATCGGGGAGGCCACGGGCTTGCCGAGGTATTGCGCCGCCCTGGCTCTGCCCTTGACGAACATGTCCGTCTCCACACCGTGGCCGAAGGATTCGTGAGCCAACAGCCCCGCAACGTTCGGAGAGAGGATCACCTCGTACTCCCCCGGTTCGATCCGCTGCGCATCGAGCAGCTGCTCGGAAATGAGCATCGTTTCCGGCAGCCCCGCCTCCATTTCATCGATCAGCTCCAGCCCCTTGAGTCCGGAGCAGGAACCGTACATCTCCCGGAGGATGCCTTCCCTGCGGACCACGAAAACCAGATACCCCTGAGCCCAGATGTAGGACTGCTCCAGTTCCCGTTTCCCGGAGACGAACAGCTTGGACACCCGCACATGCTCGAAACGAACGTCCATGTCGACCAGATGCGAGCCTTGGGCAAAGGCGCGGTCCTTGAGCCGGGACAGCCGCCGGGTGGTCTCCGCCACGCTCACAGTCTCCGGCAGCACGCCGACCTCACCCTGCCAAAGCCCGGACAGAGGTTGTTCGGAGATCCCGGGAAGGTCGGGACGATCGAACGGAAGCTGCCGAACGACGGCGGAAGAGCGCCGGAAGCGCTCGTGGATCTCGGCGGCCAGAGTCTCGATCCGTTGCGGCGAATCTGCACTGAGCACGTTGAACGAGTATTCCGAGTATCCGTGACCGTCAAAGACCCGGATCACGGATCCTCGCTCGCCCCAGTTGCTCTGCCGCACATCGATAGCCCGTTTCCGAACCGAGTAGCGCATCCCGGTCGAGTCGGTGGACAGGACCGATACGTAGGGAAAATCCTTCGCCAGGATTTCAACCAGCCCTTTGAGCGGCTGTTTCAAGCTCGCCAGATAGGCCGAGGTAGGGACTTTCATCCGTGCTCCTGATTTGCAGTGAGTTGCACAGGCAGCCAGCCCTGTTTGGAGATTTCCTGCAGAGAATCTTCCAGATTTCGAAACAAGACGGTCCTGAACCCGGCCCGCTTGGCACCCCTCACATTCTCGGGAATATCATCGAGAAACAGGACCTTCCCCGCTTCCAGCCGCAGGGCATCCAGGCAGGCCCGATAGATCTCCGCTTCGGGCTTGTTCAAGCCAAGCTCACAGGAAAAGATCTTTACCTCGAATCGATCGAACCAATGGAAACGGGTTTCGATCCGCTCGAGGATATCCCGGGGCATGTTGGAGAGGATCCCGGTTCGCATTCCGGCCTCCTGCAGCTGCGAAGCCCAGTTGAGTACCGGTTCGTTGATTCTGGTCCAGCTTGCCGTATCCTTTTCGTACAGTGAGCGAAGGATCCCCGGGTCGACGGGCTTCCCTCCGGAATCTATGACACGGGACCAGTACTCCCGGCTGTCAATTATACCCCTATCGTAGTCGCGACGCTGCCGTCTGTACTCCGCAGCGAAGGCAGAACGATCCAGCCCGCAGAGCGCCCGGAGACTCTCCAGATGTTGGTCAAGGGGCTGCAAAGTCAGAACCCCGCCGAAGTCGAAAACAACGGCTTCGATTTCCGTTTTCATAACCGTGTGCGCTAATGTACCCATATCCGCGGAAGAGTTCAAGAAAAGGAGCTCAGGCACTTCTGGACGTCTCGGCAGTATCCCTCGATCTCGACGGTGTAATCTTTTAGAAACGAAATATCTTCCAGCTTGCCCCAGACCGCTTCCATCTCCGCGGGGTTTCGGAAGGTGGCCAGGCGATACGGATTCTCGTAGTCCTTTCGTCTGGAGGCGTAGGCCCGCTGGAGGAGTTCCCTGGCGGTCTCCACCGATTCTTCCAGGATCCGGCGGATAAGCTCGGAGCTCAGTTGCTCGACGCTTAAATCATAGCTGTACAAGAGGCAGTACAGGGCATGAGCGGTTTTCTGTTCCGGATACGCCTTCCAGGCGCTGTCGTAAGCCTGGTGAAGCAGCTCCCAGGTGTCGATCCGCCGCTTGCAGACAGCACGGATCAACTCATCTAGCTCCGGCGCCGGGATCAGCTGGCCGCCGATATTTTCCCAACTTCGGTAGTGCTTTGCGTACCTCTTGCCGATGTCTTTTACGAGTGCCTCCCCTCTGGCTTTGCCGCCGCCTCCCTTTCTCTCACCCCGGCTTTCCAAAACACGTTGGACGGCGGCCTCGAGCTCTCGGGCCCCGTAGAAGCGCAGCATCTTTCGATACCAGAGGTAGCCGCGGAGGGGGTGGAGGATCCTGACTTTTCGTTTGTAGGCCATTCCCTCCAACCATAACTCGAGGGACGCATCGAGCTGTTCATAGTTATCGAGGTCCTCCGGGCCGAGGGGCCGGCCAAGCTGTTGCTCTACGGCCGAACCAAGGATCTCCATGCCCCGTATCATCTCCTCGGCCGAGTCCGGGGCCAGGAAGTCGTATTCGATGTTCTGCTCCTTGATCACCCGTTTATCCCGGGCCCGGTACTTGTTGGCGTTGCGTACCACCGCGTACATGTTGTGTTCGAACCAGTAGCCGGGCATCAGCTGGATCGTATTCTGGTCCTCAGCTATGCTCACCAGGGCAAAGGGCAGGGTGATGTTCAGCTCGCAGGGGTAGCTTCCCTTGGCGATCAGGCAGTAGGAGGCGAAGCGGGAGGAGTGCTTGAAGCTGGATGCCAATCCGGGCCAAAAACCCCGGCCGGCCAGGACCTCGCCGTCGTTCGCCCGGGAGTTGTGGTTGGAACCAATGGTGGCCGCCGCGGCGATGTTCGACTGACCCAAGAGGGTGGAGGCGGTGAGAAAGGAATTGTTGTGATGCTGCTCGTGAAAGGGGAAGATCAGGTTATTCAGGATCTCGCAGCAGGAGACCGTGGAGTTACTGCCCAGATAGGAGTTGATCAGCCGGGCGCCGTACTTCAACTGCACGTTCCGTCCCGTGAAGAAGCGCACCGCTTTTACCCCGTAGAAGATCCTGTTCCCGTAGCCCACGATTCCGTTTACCAACTCCACACCCTCGCCTATCTGGCTCGGTTCTCCTTCGCTGGAGTTGACCGTGAGATTCTTGAGCTTGTTGGCGCCCTTGATGTAGCAGTCGCTTCCGATGAGAGTATCCTTGATGATTCGGCTGTTCTTGATTACCGCCCGATCCCCCACGATCCCGTAGTGTCCGCGGCGGCTGTCCGCCACCCGGTCGGTCATATCCTGAAAACTCATCAGCAGCTCCGGCAGCTCGCGGTAACGGGACCAGATGTAGGCATCGGCGGGCAGCATGCCGTTGAAGGGCAGGATCTTCCTGCCGCCGTTCTCATTGCCCACCTCCAGCCAGATTCGCACGGAGTCCGGTTCACCCTGCTTCAGGATCCCATTACCGAACTTGGCGTGGTTAACCGTGATCATCTCGTCTATGTTGAACAGGATCACCCCGTTGCCGATTATGTAGTGGGCCAGATAGTGAACGTTCCGCATAACCACGTTGTCGCCGATATCACAGCTGATGACCGTGCTGTTGGACAATCCGACCGGAAGCTTGAGCTCGTGGTACTCGAGAAAGGTTGCCGAGAGATCCCCGATGCGGACCAGCCCCCAGAACTCGCAGTTACGGACCAGCCGGGGGTCGAACTGCTCGCTGACCAGAATACGGTCCCAGTCCTCGGCCGTGTTGTTGTTCTTGACGAGTACTTCGATCTGCTCCGAGCTCAACGGCCGGTAGTCCTTCCCGCCGTCGCCTTGAAGCAGCCGCAGATCCTCGTCCCGACACTCCTGTCCGTACTCCGCAGGTACGAACTCCTTCGAGAAATCCTTAAGAAATCCGATCTCGATGTGGCTCATCTCTTCTCTCCTCTTCAGGCAATATCCGGCTCCAGCACCGTCGTGCCGGGTGCCTCCTGCCAGGGCCTTCGCTTCTGCCAGTCCGCGATCCAGCCATCCGGCATCACCAAGCTCAGGCCCGCCATGTCCCCCAGGTATTGATCCAGTTCCGAGCGCTTGAAGACCACCCCCCGGGTGAGGGCCGGAAATTGCCCGGCAAACTCCTCCGTCACCAGCGGCTCCAGCAGATCCCAATTTTTGGATACGCTTCCCCCCACGATAACCAGCCGGCTGTCCAGCAGAGCGATCGCGTTGTACAGACCCAGGGCCATGATCGTGGCGACCCGATGAATCACGGCCTCGGCCCGTTGTTCTCCGTTCCTGCAGCGCCGGAATACCTCAGGCGGCTGCTCTCCGTACTCACTGGCGATGGCCGGACCGGAGACCAGGGCCTCCAGATGGGCCCGCCCTCCGCAGCCGCAGGGGGGCTCATCCCCCTGGTGGTAGTTCATCACGATGTGCCCCAGGTGCAGGGCATTGTCGTTCTTACCGGTCAGTAGATGACCATCCACGTATGCGCCGCCGCCGATACCCGTGCTCCAGGTAACGTACAGCAGGTTCTCCTCCCCCCGTCCTGCTCCGAAGGAGCGTTCGGCCACGGCGGCGCTGATGCAGTCATTGGCGATATGCAGACGAGGGTACTTGCCGCTAAGATCCCTCTCCAGGGGCACCTCGGTCCAGTCGTTGTCGATTCCCTCCCGCTTCTTCCCCAACCCGCCGCATATGTTTGGGGCGGCCAGGGACAGATAGCCGTCGCTTTTTTCGAAGGGGCTGGCCGTGCTGATCCCCACGGCTGCGATCTGCCGCCTGTCGATCTGCGCCTGCTCGCAGGTGGTGCCGATCAGAAAATCGATCTGGCGGGGTACGGTTCCCCTGTCCCCGCTCTTGCGGGTCAGCTGATAAATCCGGGCGAGTATTCCGCTGCGGGAGGAGACGCTGACCGTGGTCTTGGTGGCGCCGACGTCCACCGCCGCATAGTAGCGCCCCATTAATTTCCCCGGTAGATGTTGCCGACTTTGCGGGCCCGCTGCGGCTTGTCCAGATCGATGCCCAGGCCGATGCCGATCTCTACCAACAGGTTCCAGCCGGCGGCGATTTCCACGTAGCTCTGGTAATCCCCGGCCTCGGGAATGACCACGGTGGGGAAACTCGTTTTCCGCGTTGATATGGCGATAACTTCAAGCCCAACCCCTTCGATCAGGCACTCGTGGAATTTCTCCTCTTCGGAGTCGAAGGGTTCCACCACCACGACCAGCTCTTCGGCGTCCATCACCTCTTCGATGCCGTGGACCGCGTAGGTCCCTTCAAGGAAGTCCGCCTTCTTGCGGGTGATCTCATTGGTCTTGAGAGTGAGCTCCTCGGCCACACCGGTGTTGCGACCGGCGAAATAGATCATGGCGGCATTCTTGGCCCGCTCCACCAATCCCGGATCGATCGCCAGGGTCAGAGCTTCTTCGACCTTGTCCGCCAGGTCCTTCAAACCCTCCATCCCCTCGCCTCGCAGAACCCTCAGCAGGCTGTCGTAGAACAGAGCCTGCTCCACCACCGTCTTGGTGGCGGCCACGGCCTCCTCTTTCCCGCTGATCAGTATACAGCTGTCGGCGGCCAAGCGGTCCAGGGGAGAATCCTCGTAGGCGGTCAGGGCAAACAGGGCCCGGTGGCCGGAGCTTTTCAATGTCTGGAACAGCCGCACCACTTCTTTGGTCTTTCCGGAGTTGGAGGCTCCGAACACGGCATGGGCGCCCAGATCGTATTCAAGCGCCTGGGTGGCGCCGTCGGTAGCGATCGCCAGGGCGTCCGCCTTCTTCAATGCGTCGTAGATCGCTCGTTTGGCCGGAAAGACCCGGCTGGAGCCCTCCCCGGTCAGAAACAGGCGCCCCGAAGCTTTGAGGGCGGGCACGAACGCCTGGGCGGCCGTCGGATCGAAGCGACGGATGACCTCCGGTGTCTGCATCATCTCCTGGACCAGCTTGTAGCGGGAGTA
>CAZPQC010000141.1:0-9754 GCA_964588525.1 uncultured Spirochaetaceae bacterium | reverse complement strand
CTTCCAGCAGAGCTTCCATGATCGTATGCAGCCTGCGGGCGCCGATATTCTCCGTTCGGGAGTTCACCTCGCTGGCGATCTCGGCGATGCGCTTGATTGCCGTCTCATCGAACACCAACTCCACACTTTCGGTGCGCAGCAGTTCCTCGTACTGTTTGATCAGGGCGTTTCGGGGCTGAGTCAGGATTTTGATAAAATCCTCGCTGGTCAGAGCCTGCAACTCGACCCGCAGGGGAAAGCGGCCCTGAAGCTCCGGAATCAGATCCGAAGGCTTGCTCATGTGGAACGCTCCGGCTGCGATGAACAGGATATGGGAGGTGTCGATCATCCCGTAGCGGGTGTGCACCTTTGACCCCTCGACGATCGGCAGGATATCCCTCTGCACCCCTTCCCTGGACACATCCACCCCGCTGACGTTCTGTCGTGAGGCTATTTTGTCCAGCTCGTCGATGAACACGATCCCCATCTGCTCGGCCCGTTTGATCGCCTGCTCGGTGACCCGTTCCATGTCGATCAGCTTGTCCATCTCTTCGGCCAGGAGGATGTCCCGTGCCCGGGCTACCGTGGTCTTCTTGCGTTTTTTGCGCCCGCCGAAGATATTTCCCAGGTTGCCTATGTTCACGTCCAGCTCTTCCAGGCTGGTTCCCGAAAAGATCTCTATAGCCGGAAACTGGCTGCTGGTGACATTCACCTCCACGGTCTTGTCCTCCAGCTCCCCGGCCCGGAGTTTCTCCCTGAACTTCTCCCGCGTGCTGGATGCGGTCGCAGGCCGTGCGGGGGTCGGAGCGGCTTCACTCGGCGCCGTGACCGGCGCCGCCGACGGCTCGACCCGCAGCGGCTGTGCTCCCGCTCCTCTGGGAGCGGCCGGGGGTTTGCCGATTCCCGGCAGCAGAAGGTCGAGCAGCGCTTCCTCGGCCCGCTTTTCAGCCTCCTCCCGCACCTGTTCCTGAAGCTCCGTTTTCACCACAGACACGGACACGGAGACCAGATCCCGGATCATGGACTCCACGTCCCGTCCCACGTAGCCCACCTCCGTATACTTGGTGGCCTCCACCTTGACGAACGGGGCTCCGCAGAGGCGGCTGAGCCGGCGGGCGATCTCGGTTTTTCCCACCCCGGTCGGGCCGATCATGATGATGTTCTTCGGGGCGACTTCATCCCGCATCTCTTCGGAAAGCCTCTGGCGCCGGGTTCGATTGCGCAGGGCAATGGCCACCGCTTTTTTGGCCTTGGTCTGCCCTACGATATATTTGTCCAGCTCCTCCACAATCTGCTTGGGGGTGAGCGAGTCTAGATCAATCTTCATGCCAATTCCTCTACGATGAGCTGCGAGTTCGTATAGATACAAATTTCCGAGGCGATCTTCAAGGATCTCTCCACGACCTCCCGGGCCGAAAAGGATCCCGTTTCCAGGAAAGCCCGGGCCGCGGCGTAGGCGAAGCTGCCTCCGGAACCGATGGCGATTACATCCTCCTCCGGATCCACCACATCCCCCGTGCCGGAGATGAGCAACATGTGTTTTCGGTCTGCAACCAGGAGCATCGCCTCCAGACGTCGCAGAATCCGATCCGTACGCCAATCCTTGGCCAGCTCTACTGCGGAGCGGCGCAGATCCCCCCCGTATTCCTTGATCTTGGCTTCGAAGCGTTCGAAGAGAGTAAAGGCATCCGCCGTGGCCCCGGCGAATCCTACCACGATCTTCCCGTCGTAGATCTTGCGGATCTTCCGAGCATTGGCCTTCATGATGGTGTTGCCGAAGGTCACCTGGCCGTCCCCCCCCATGGCCAGCTTGCCGTCCTTGCGAACCGATATAATCGTAGTGCCGTGCACTTTCTTCATTCTCCGTCCTCCCGGCGTTGTGAATCGTTTCCGCTCTTTGGGCGGGCTGCGGTGCGGCGCGCATGGGGGTGGGCTGAGCCGTACACCGCCTGAAGATGCTCCATATCCAGGTGGGTGTACACCTGGGTCGTGGACAGACTGGCATGTCCGAGAAGCTCTTGAACGACCCGGATGTCCGCCCCCTTCCGCAGTATGTGGGTGGCGAAACTGTGGCGGAAGGTGTGGGGAGTGGCCGGTTTGTCCAGGCCTGAACGCATCAGCCGGCGGTCGACGATGGTCTGGATTCCCCGAACCGACAGTCGCTGTCCCCGCCGGTTGATCAGCAGGGCTCTCCGGCCCTCGGCGTCGTCTCCCGACTTCAATGCCTTTCGCCGCAGCAGGTACTCCCGCAGCCGCTTCACGGCCGCCTGGCCGATGAATACCAGACGCTCCTTGTTCCCCTTGCCGAGAACCCGGAGGGTGCAACCCTTGAGGTCCAGATCCGCAAGGCTGGCCGAGGCCAGTTCCGACACCCGGCACCCCGTCGAATACAGCAACTCGAGGATCAGCAGGTCCCGCAGCTCCCAGAAATCCTGCGGCTGCCCGGTTGCAAGCAGCCGATCGATTTCCTCCTCGAACAGGAAGGCCGGCAGCTTGCCGCCCGTCTTTAGGCTCTTGATCGAGGCGAAGGGATTCCCCGCCTCTACGCCGACCCTTTCGAGAAAACGGTAGTACCCCCGAACGGCCGAGAGCACCCGATTGATCGAACGGGAAGACAGGTCCCGTCTGGACAGGTAGCCGACGAAGGATCTGGCGTTGCCCGCATCCACCTGCTCCGGGCTCATATCCTGATCCTCCAGAAATGCGAGGTACAGATCCAGGTCCCGACGATAGGCGGAAAGGGTGTTTGCAGACAGGTGACGCACGTGGTTCAAATACTGGAGGTAGCGCTCAAGCACTCTTGTCCTCCGATGCATGGGTGTGCAAATAGTCACAATCCGGATTGATACAGGCCTTGTACGCGCCTCTCTGCTTGTCCTCCTTGGCCACCAGGAACTGACCGCAGTGGGGACAGGTCGATCCGGTCGGCTTGTCGTAGGTCACGAAGTCGCACTCCGGATAGTTCGTGCAACCGTAAAACTCCCGCCCTCTGCCCTTCTGGCCTCTGCGGGCGACGATCTTGCCGTCGCAACCCGGGCGCGGACAATCGGCCAGGGGTACCGGCTTCGTGTTGCGGCACTCCGGGAATCCCGTGCAGGCGATGAAAAAACCGTAGCGTCCCAGTTTCTTCACCATGGGCCGGCCGCATTTTTCGCAAATCAGGTCGGTGGGCTCATCCAGGATACCCTTGATCGACTCCAGGGTCTCCATGACGTGATCCACCTGGGGCTTGAACTCACGGTAGAACTCCTCAACCACGTTCGCCCAGCTCTCGTTTCCGCCCTCGATATCGTCGAGACGTTTTTCCATCTCCGCGGTGAAGTTTTCATTCACCAGCTCGGAAAAATTCTCGGTCAGCAGGTTGTTTATGATTCTGCCCAACTGGGTAGCGGCCAGCTGCCGATTCCTGCGGACCACGTAGTAGCGGTCCAGCAGCACGGAGATGATCGGCGCATACGTAGACGGGCGGCCGATGCCCTTCTCCTCCAGGATTTTGATGATTGTCGCATCGGTGTAGCGCGCCGGTCCGGAGGTGAAATGCTGCTCCGGATGAAAGCGAAGTGCCTCCAGGATCTCGCCCGTTTCGAGCCGAGGCAGGGTCTTCTTGGTGTTTTTCGACGCCAGCACGCGCAAAACCTTCTGATACCCCGGTTCTACAACCGAGGTTGAACTGGCCCGGAACATCGCCTCCCCCGCCCGAGTATCCACCGTGGTGGTGGAGCTGCGTCCCGGCTTCATCTGTGATGATACAAAACGCTCCCAAATCATTGAGTAGAGCCTGAACTGATCCGCATAGAGGGAAGATTTGACATCCGCGGGGGTGTTGGCTACGTAGGTAGGTCGGATGGCCTCGTGGGCATCCTGGGCTCTGGCTCCGGAAGCGTAGACATTGGCCTTCTCCGGCAGCTCCTCGGGGTAGGTCGTGGCGATAAACTCCCTCACCTCCCCCAGAGCAACCGTAGAAACGCGGGTCGAGTCCGTGCGCATGTAGGTGATCAGTCCCACCCGGCCGGAACCGATGTCGATCCCCTCGTACAGAGCCTGAGCTATCCGCATGGTTTTTCGAGAGGTGAAGCCGAATCTGTTGGCCGCCTCCTGCTGAAGCTTGGAGGTGGTATAGGGAGCTCGCGGCCGGAGCGTTTTTTGTGTCTCCCTCACGTCGCTGACCCGAAACTCCTGACCGTGCAGTTCCGCTACGATCTTCAGACAGTCCGTCTGGGTTCTGAGATCACTCTTTTTACCGCCGTACTCGCTCAGCGCTGCCAGGAAGACGCTCTTGCCCCTGCGCAGCTCTACGTCCAAACTCCAGTACTCTTCGGGCACGAAGGATTCGATTTCCTGCTCCCGTTCACAGATCAGCCGCAACGCGACCGACTGAACCCGGCCCGCGGAAAGACCGTTCTTTACCTTCTTCCACAGGATCGGCGAGAGGTGGTACCCCACCAGCCTGTCGAGAATCCGGCGCGCCTTCTGAGCCTCCACCTTGGCCTCGTCGATCTCCCTGGCCTCGGTTACCGCCTCTCGAATGACTTGAGGGGTGATCTCATTGAAGACGATGCGCTTGATCGGCAGATCCGGCTTGACTTTGCGGATTGCATTCTTGAGGTGATAGGAGATCGCCTCCCCTTCCCGATCATTGTCGGAGGCCAGGAGGACCTCTGCGGATTTGCCCGCCGCTTTCTGCAAGCCCTTCAGGACCTTGGCCTTTCCGCGGATCGTGATGTACTCCGGCTGGAAACCGTTGTCCACATCGATGGCCAAACGGGATTTCGGCAGGTCGATGAGGTGTCCCATCGATGCTTCCACCGAATAGCCCGATCCCAGATACTTCTCGATGGTTCTGGCTTTGGCCGGGGATTCTACGATGATCAAGGTCCCTTTGTTGTTATTTCCCATCCACGTTTCTCTCAAATACTCTTCCGCTTCGACAGACTATACGCCCCGCCAACTCCGCCTCCAGGTTCCTGGCCAGCTGTACTCCCGGATTCCGGCAGCTCGACGCCTCCGCAGCCGGCTCTTCCCTGCCCGCCCCCCGCCGTTCCCATCCCCAGTCGCCGAGGATGTCGGCCGCACCGTCGATGATCGCGGCTCCCTGTTCGGCCAGGCGTCTCGAGCCCGTACCCCGTTCACCGGCCAGGCCGACACGGTGGACGGCCAGCTCCCGCCCCTGTTCCAGAGCGTAGTCGGCCGTAATCAATGCCCCGGAACGCGAAGGGGCCTGTACCACAACCGTCGTCCTGGCCAGGCCGCTGATTATCCGGTTCCGAGCGGGAAAATTACGAGCCAGCGGGGGATCTCCGGGAGGATATTCGCTGAGCAGGACCCCGCCGGCGGCAAGCAAGCTTCGCCCCACCTTGGCACTGGACCCGGGAAAGAGGATGTCCACACCATTGCCCAAAACGGCGATGCTCTTTCCTCCCGCGTCACAGCTTCCGCGGTGAGCCTCCGCATCGATGCCCCGTGCCAGCCCCGAAACGGTTGTCAAACCCAATCCTGCCAGTTCGAACGCCAGGGAATAGGAAATCTCCCTGGCCTGCCCGGTTGGATGGCGGGTGCCGACGATTGCCACCAGGGGATTGGACCAGTCAGGCATCTCCCCGCGGTGGTACAGCAGTAGCGGCGGATCGTAGATCTCCCTCAGTTGAGGCGGATAACCGCCTGACCAGTAAAAAGTGCATTGGAACCGTCCCCGAGTCAAGCCTTTTCGATCCCTGTCGGCCGCCTCCAAATACCGCTGCGCCGGCGCTCCGGGATCATCGAAGCGTCGCTGCAGAATCTGCTCCATATCGCGCCGGGACAGATCGGCAAACTGGTCTGTTTCGGGACAGAGAGCCATCACCCGGAACTTTTCCAAGGGCCGCAGGAAGGGAAGCCGGTTTACCGCCAAAGCCAACCGCTCACTGGGCGCCATACAGCTCCCTTTCCACCTGCTCTCTGCTCTCCAGGGCTTTCTCACGTGTTTGTTTCACGCCCGTGAGAGATTCGATCTCCCTGTACAGCTCTATGGCGTTCTCCAGTTTCCCGAGGCTGTAGTACACCCGTGCCAGCAGAAATCGTCCGTCGATCTCTTTACTCTCGACCGCCAGCAGCCGCTCCAACAGATCCTCAGCCTCCTCCGGACGACCCAGCTCAAAAACATAGAGCACGCTCAAACCATACAGGGCATCGGCATAGCTCGGATCCAGCGTGATGGCGCGACGATACAGCGCTTCGGATCTGTCCAGCCAGCGCTGCCGATCTTCACTGATCACCTGGGCTTTGCCCATTCGGGCCGCGCACACGGCGGAGTAGTAGAAAAGAATGGGATTCTCCGGCTGGATGGCGATGGCTTGCTCCAGGGCATCGTAGGCGGCTCCATACATGGCGCCCCGCATGTACTCTATGGCCAACATCTTGTAGTAGACTCCAAGCTCTCCGGTGGCATCGACGGTTCTGTCGACCTCCTTGTGGTAACGCCGTATTTCCCGCTCGATCTCCTCTACCCGCTGGATCGATACCTCCCGGTCCGCCCCGCCTTCCATCTCGACCAGCTGATCCGCCATGGCGTCCGCCCGGTCGGCCCGCGCGCAGCCGGACAGGGAACCGACCAGGGAGATGATCAGCATGCAGGCCGGGATCAGGGCGTTTCCCCGGACCGCGGAGACGGCTGGAGCTTTCATCGACTTCATCCCTGACTTTCCAATCTCTCTAACGCCCAAAATGATCCTCTCGATTCTAGCCCCGCGGGTGATAGCGTCTATGCTGCTGGTGCAGCTGGCGCTCATCCACGTGGGTGTAGATTTGGGTCGTTCCGATGTCCGCATGACCGAGGAGGGTCTGTACCGCTCTGAGATCCGCTCCCCCCTGCAGCAGATGGGTGGCAAAGGAATGGCGCAGAGTGTGGATCTTTCCCTCCACCCCGGCCAGTGCGAGTATTTCTTTGAAGCGTTTCCACATCCCCTTTCGGGAAAGACGCTTGCCGCTGCGATTAATGAACAAGGCCCGCTCTTTTTTGTCTTTCAGAAGAGCGGGCCGAGCTTCTTCCAGATAGCGCCTCATCCAGAACAAGGCCTGTTCCCCCATTGGCACCAGGCGTTCCTTCGATCCCTTGCCGACAACCCGAAGCATCGACTCCTTCCCGTAGATGCGGTCCAGGGTCAGGGAAACTGCCTCGGAGACTCTCAAGCCGCAGGAATAGATCAGCTCGAAGAGGAAGCGATCCCTGATCCCAGCCGCTGTCGCGGTGTCGATGGCTTCCAGGATCGCCTCCACCTGCTCTAGAGTGTAGACCTCCGGAATCCGGCGGGAGCTCCGGGGCAACTCGAGATGAACGCTGGGGTTGTTCGGGATCATCTGCTGCCGGTGCGCAAAGGTGAAGAACGCCCGCAGGGCGCTCACCGCCTTGGCCGTGGTTTTCTGACTGATTCCCTGAAGCTGCCGGTGGATCAGATACTCGATCAGGTTGCCCACGGTGGTGGTCTCCAACTCCAGCTGCTCCTCGAGCGCGTAGCTCAAGAATTGCCGAGCCTCTTGAGCGTACACGGCGATCGTCGAGGCCGAAAGACGCAGCTCGGCAGTCAGGTAATCGGAGTAGATACGAAGCAGCTTCGAGCGTTCATCCATGGGCTTTCAGCCGGCCTAACCGTCCCCCTGCTGCAGGTACTTCTTCTCCCTGAGAATCGTCGGGACGTTCAAATCCGCTTCTTTGGAATTGCGGCCCACCAGAAAATCCCCGGGACCTTTATTTGCGGACGAACCCGCAGGAGCGGCCGCTGATGCACCGGCAGCGGCCGTACCCGCGGCGGCCGCAGATACCCCCTTGCGCATCTTGATCCACTCGTCGTAGGAGATTATATCGCCCTTCTGTTCATCCTCCAGCTCCTCGTTTATCACGGATTTCTGCTTGCATCCGTTGAATCCGGTGGCGATCACCGTCACTTTTATCTGTTCGTTCATGGCTCCGTTGATGCTCGTCCCGGCGATGATCAGTGCTTCCTTGTCCGCGCTGGCGGTGATGATCTTCAGCACCTCCTCGAACTCGCTCAGGCACAGATCATTGCCGCCTGTCACACTGACCAGGATCGCCCGGGCGCCTTCGATCTTGGCATCTTCCAGCAGGGGATTGTTGATGGCATTGGTAGCGGCATCCACGGCGCGGTTGTCCCCGCCGCCGATTCCGATCCCCATCAGGGCATCCCCATTGCCCTTCATCACGGTCTTGACATCGGCAAAATCGATGTTGATCTCTCCGGGCTCCGTAATCAGATCGGAGATGCCCTGTACACCCTGCCGCAGAACGTCATCGGCCATGAGAAAAGCTTCTCGGATCGGGGTTCGCCGTTCCACGATCTTCAACAAGTACTGGTTGGGTATCACGATCAGCGTATCCACCTCGTCCCTGAGCCGGGCGATACCCTCCTCGGCCAGCTCCATCTTGCGTCGACCTTCAAAATCGAAGGGTTTGGTTACAACCGCCACGCTCAAAGAACCGAGCTCTCTGGCGATGCGGGCTACGATTGGCGCCGCCCCCGTGCCGGTCCCCCCGCCCATGCCGGCGGTGATAAACACCATATCCGCCCCTTTGAGGGTCTCCCGCAGCTTGTCCTCGTCCTCCAGGGCGGCCTTCTCGCCGATCTCGGGAATACCCCCGGCCCCGAGGCCGCCGGTCAGCTTCGTGCCCAGGGCCAGCTTGGATTGAGCCTTGGCCATCTGCAATGCCTGGAGGTCCGTGTTGGCGGCGATGAACTGGACGTTTTTCAGTCCCGTAGCGATCATGCGGTTCACCGCGTTGCTGCCGCCGCCGCCCACACCGATCACCTTGATCACGGTGAGGTTTCCCGACAGCTCCTCAGCAAATTCTATATTCATGTTCCCCTCCCACCAAAGTTATCGTATCATGAAGCCGCACGAGCGACTTATCAACTGTTACAAAACTTTTTTAAAAAAACTCTTTGAACCAGTTCCTCATCCGGTCCCATACGCTGGTGAAGGTTTTTTCACTGGAGCTGGTGTCCATATAAGCCACATCTCGTCTGGAAGCACCGGCAAGCACCAGCCCTACACCGGTGGCATAGATGGGATTGTGGTACTCCTCCACCAGCCCGCCCACCTTGATCGGATAGCCGATCCGGGCGGGCAGATTGAAGATCTCCGTTGCCAGTTCCGCTGTTCCCGACAGGAGGGATCCCCCGCCGGTGATGACCACCCCGCCGCCGAGAATATTGAGGTATCCCTTTCGATCGATCTGCTCCCGGATCATTCCCAGGATTTCCGCCATCCTCGGCTGGATGATCTCCACCAACTGGCTGCGCATGATCGTCCTCGGGGGGCGCCCTCCCACACCCGGGATGTGCACCTCCTCATCCTCCTGTACCAGCGGGGCATAACAGCACCCCGCCTCTTTTTTCAGGTGCTCTGCGGAATCCAGAGGGGTCTTCAGCATGATCGACACGTCATTGGTGACTTGATCTCCCCCTATGGAGAGCACCTCCGTATGGTATGGCGCGCCCTCCAGATGCAGCAGTACATCCGTTGTTCCCCCGCCCAGATCGACCAGCAGTACGCCCAGCTCTTTTTCGTCCTGGGTAAGTACGGCCTTTGAGGAGGCCAGAGGCTCCAAAACGATGTCATTGACTTTGAAACCCGCCCTGTTCACGCATCTGACGATATTTTGGGCGGAGGTCACGGCTCCGGTGATGATATGTACCTCCGCCTCCAGGCGCACACCGATCATTCCCATCGGGTTCTTGATCCCCCCCTGGTCATCCACGACGAACTCCTGGGGGATCACGTGCAG
>CAZPQC010000140.1:0-9764 GCA_964588525.1 uncultured Spirochaetaceae bacterium | reverse complement strand
GCTGGGAGAGGTGGATCTGATCGCCTGCGAAGACACCCGGCAGAGCCTGAAGCTGTTGAATCATTACGGACTCAAAGCTTCTCTGATCCCCTTTCACAGCCATAACATGAAGAAAGCCGCCCCCAGGTTGCTGGAGCTGCTGAAGCAGGGAAAGCGGATCGCCCTGGTCACGGACGGGGGAACTCCGGGCATATCCGACCCCGGATCCTACCTGGTGGCTCTGGCACGGGAGCGGGATGTGAAAATCGTACCCGTTCCCGGGCCTTCTGCCCTTTCGACGATCCTGAGCGTCAGCGGTGCCGCCACCGGTCAGATCACCTTCGCCGGATTTCTCTCGCCCAAAGGAGGGCGCAGGCGCGGGCAGCTCAAAGCGCTGTTAGACCGTGGGGAGGGGCTTGTTTTGTTCGAATCCCCCCACCGGATTCTCAAGCTGCTGGCTGATCTGCACTCTCTGGCCCCTGACAGGATGTGTCTGATCGGTCGGGAGATGACAAAAGTCCACGAGGAATTCTTGAAAGGAAACCCTAAAAAGCTCTTGACGGAACTGGAGGGAAGGACGAAAATTAAAGGTGAGTTTTGCCTGTTCGTCATGGGTGATAAAAAGCATCAAGTTGAATGTCAAGCGTGACGATACTGGTAAGTGAAAGGAATACGGCTGGCGATGACGATTGAACGAATCGGACCCCAGGATCCGGTACAGAGTTTCAAAAAAACAAAGCCCGCGGACAAACCCAAGAAGAGCCAAGGGGCGGACTCCATCAATCTCAGCGAAGAGGCAAAGAGCAAGGCCGAGGTCTATCAGGCCACCAGCATGGCCAAGCAGGCGCCCGGGATCCGCTGGGAGCTTGTCGAGGCCGCTAAGAAGAAACTCCAGGATCCCTCCTACATCTCAGATAAAGTGATCAGTTCGGTGGCCGATCGCCTGATGGAATATTTCGAGATTACCTGACCTGTAGCAAAGGCGGGCTACAAGTAAAACAAATTGCGGGCGGAGGGTCCAAAGATGGGCCTTCCGCCTTTTTGATAGCTCAAGGAGAGAACCGGTAAGATGCCTGACCTGTCCTTTTCCATACCCACCGACGCGCGTTTCGGATTGGATGTCGTAAACAGGATTGCCGCGGTTGTAAGTCAATACGGAGAGCGGGTACTGCTGGTCACCGAGGCGATACTGTACGAAGGCAAGGTGATCGACAGAATCCAGGGACTGTTCGAGAAAAAGGGAATCCAGTACATCGTATTCGATGAGGTAGTCCCCCACGCCACCAGCAAGGTGGTGGATGAGGGAGTAAACCTGGCCCGAAGCGCCCGAGCGGAGATCATCGTCGGTCTGGGCGGGGTGCGTACCCTGTCGGTCGCCAAGTGTATTGCCATGGTGAGTCCGGGAGACGCGGATATGGACGAGTATCTGTCCGGGGTTCATCCCTCCGGCCGGGCGCTTGCCTACATCGGTATTCCCACCACTTGTCGGGATCCCTTCCTCCTGCTGGATGAGTACCTGCTGACCGACGGACGGGATCGCTGCGCCAAGATCGGCCGTACCCAGAGGGGTATCAACAAAGCGGTTATCGTGGATCCCAAGCTCACCATTACTCTGCCGCCGAAATATACCGCGACTACGCTGATAGATACCCTGCTCGTTGCCGTGGAGGGGTATCTGTCCTCCAGAAGCAGTTTTCTCTCCGACACGTTTTTCCTGCGTGCCTGTGAGTTGATCGGCAAGATCATAGATCCACTTATCAACCAACCGGATGATTTGAGGGTACGGATGAACGCCTCTATGGCCGGGCTGCTGGCAAGTCTGGGTTTGACGATCAGCAAGTCCGGTGTGGGCACCGCCCTGGCCTATGCCATCAACGGGAGTTTCATGGTGCCCAAATCCTGGGTGTCTTCGATCATGCTTCCCCATGTAATGGAGTTCTACTCGGGGATAGCCTCGGAAAAGCTCACGGCGGTTGCGCGCTATTTGGGTGAGGAGGTGGAGGATGAGGCTCCGGTGGAGGGAGCCAACCGGGCCGTGGAGGCTGTCCGACGCATCATCGGCTCTTTGGGTCTGCCGACCCGGTTGAGGGACTTTGATCTCAATCTGGACGATATGGTAGATATTGCGGGGATCGCCCGCAATTTCGACATGATGAACTACCTGCCGCGTAGCATCTCAGCGGAAGATCTGTACGAGCTCATCAAATCCGCCTATTAGACAATTTCCTCTGCGTGATCTCGATCAAGAAGCTGAAAAGCCTGCCCCGAAAGACCCGGCTGAGAAAGGTCGTTCTGCTGCTTCAGGCTGAAGAACGGGAGTTGGAGAGCGGCCGGGAACCGCACCGCGAGTACATCGGTTCCCTGTGCACGGTGCTTGCCCGGGACGGGGACTGCGGCCGGGAGATACATGAGTCCGCCGCGGCCTGCGGGAAGCTGTGCACCTCCGCCGCGCCGGAACTCTCCGCGATCCGTCGCCAGGTCAACCGGGTCCGTCATGCACTGCTGCGCTATCTGGGAGCCGAACCGGCCGAGTGGGACCTGTTGGTCCCGGCCTCCGAGGAGCTCGATGCGGCAGCGCGAACCGTACTGCCGATCCGGCTGTACCTGGAGGAGATCCGTTCTCCCTTCAACGTGGGGGCGATCTTTCGCTCCTCCGAGGCCTTCGGTGTCGACAGACTGCTGCTTTCGCCGACCTCCGCCTCTCCCCTGCATCCACGCGCCCTGAAATCGGCCCGCGGCGCGGTCAGGATCATGCCCTGGCGCTTTGCCGAATTAGCAGAGCTGACCGAGATCGAGTCGGAGGAGGCAGTATTCGCCCTGGAGCTGGGCGGAACACCTCTGGGGGAGTTTCATTTTCCCGAGCGGGGAATCATGCTGGTCGGATCCGAAGAGCTGGGTCTAAGCCCGCAGAGCCTGACCCTGGCCGCCTCGAACGCGGGGCGGGTATCGATTCCCATGGCCGGCGCGAAACGTTCTCTGAACGTGGCTGTGGCCGTAGGGATCGTGCTGCAAGCCTGGCACGCCTCACTTACGGGTCGGCGAAGCGCACCGAACGCCAGGGCGGGAAAGAAGCGTACCAGCGATCCGAATATTGCCAGAGACGGACAACTCTCCCCCTGACCATCCTGTTGAGCATGGGATCGATGGTGTCCAGCAGCTCCCGCGGCACCTCCCGCAGAGAGGCGAGCAGGATCGATCGGGGCAGGAGGGTAGAAAGCTCCCGATCCGGAAGAAAGGCGAAATGCTCGCTCCCGTCGGTCTGGCACACGGTGAGCCGCACCCTGAGGCGGTTACCCTCGATCAGCGGCTGTACGGCCTGGACGCGACCTTTTTGTCTATACATAAACAATCCCCGTTTGCTTCGCCATCTGCGATAGCTACGCTATCAACAACGGGGGGTTTTTACACCGCGCTTCGATTTGCAGTTGTGATTTATCGATAGAAGTGAGCCAGTTCTGCGGGTCGGCTTGTGGGGAGGCTTAGCTGGGATTTAGTACGATCTCGTAGTGAATATTCGCCGATTTCACGAGCATGGCGTGGACCCCGCAGTACTTGTCCAACGACAGTTTGATGGATTTTTCGATCTTGTCCCGGTTCAGCTCATTTCCGTGAAAGATGTAGCGTATCAGGATATCGGTGTAGAGCTTCGGGTGCTCCTCGGCCAGTTCTCCCTGAACTACCAAACTGAACTTGTCGAAGGGCATCTTCATCTTGGTGAGCAGCGAGGCAACATCCATACCGGTGCAACCCGCCAGAGAGGAGAGCAAAAGTCCCTTGGGCTTGGGACCCCTGTTTTTGCCGCCAAACTCCTCATCCGCATCCACCATGAAATGATGGCCATCCAGCTCCACATCGAAGGCCAGATCCTCGGTCCAGGTGACGGTTGTCTCGTGAGCCACGATTTCCTCCTCTCTCTCTCTCTCTGTCTTGTCCGACCGCAGCCTACCGCCTCAGGGCGCGTTCGATTTCCGGTTGGTTGAATCCTACGATAATCTTCCCGTGGACATCAATGACCGGGACTCCCATTTGACCGGATTTGCGGACCATCTCTTCCGCTTTTCTCTGATCCGCCGCCACGTTGTACTCTGTAAAGGGGATGTGTCGTTCCCGGAAGTACTGCTTTGCCTTCACGCAAAATCCGCAGCTCGGAGTAGAATAGACAGTTACTGCCATCGCTTTCCTCCTGGGTTAAATATACCACAGAACAATAATATATGGAAATTACTATATAGAATATTGAAAGTCAAGATTGTATTTTTGCCGCAGTAGGTTCGTCTTTTTTCTTTCCGGCCCTGGTCTCCAACAGGTGTATGCCGAAGAACAGCCCTGCTGCCGGCAGGGAGAGCACAAAGCACAGAGGCCAAATCCGGTCCAGGGAAAAGCGCTCGATGAACTGAGCGGACAGGGGCGGACCCAGCCCGAATCCGCTCCACATGATAATCGGGGCTATGGCGTTGATCCGTCCTCGATGGGTAATGGGGGCATGATTGGCCACGTACACGCTGGTGTTGGTCGCCTCCAGTATTTCCCCGACCGTCCAGATCAGGGTGGAGAGCAGCAACAGAGGCAGCCTGTGTACGAGACCGATCATGCCGAATCCGACGGCGAAGAACAGGCCAGCGATAGCCACGGTGAGGGCCGGTTTGATGCGTTCGGTACTGTGGATCACGAAGGTAGTGAGAACGATGACCACCACGGCGTTGAAGCTCATGACCGTTCCGTACCTCTGCGGACCTCGCTCGGCAAATACCGCGCTGAGCTGTAGCGGCAGGCTGAAGGCGGTCTGGGAATAGACGAAGGAGAGGATCACGTGGATGAACATAAAGGCCACCAGGAAGGGGCGACTCCAAAGGACCGTTATCAGGCTTCCCCGCTCCGCCCTCTCTGCGCTCCGATCCCCGGCGAAGCTCTCCGCAATTTGTTCTTCCGACGGTGCCGTTTCCTTGACGAACAGGGCAATCAACAGTACGGCGACTCCAGTGGTAATCGCATCCCCGAGAAAGAGCCAGGCCAGGTAACGATTGAACAGAAAGCCCGCGATCATCGGTCCCAGTGCGAAGCCGATATTGTGGGAGAGGTACAGCAGGCTGAAGGCTCCTTTGCGCTGTTTCGCCACTGTCAGATCGGTGATCATGGCATCGTTGACAGGCTCGGCCACGCCGTTCAGGAAGGAGGAGCCGATCAACAGCCAGGGGATGATCCGGGACACGCCGAGAAAAGCGCAGGGAACCAGTGCGGCGGCGGCCAGGCCCTGAAAGAAGACCAGGATCCGCTTGCGTCCGATCTGATCGGCGATCTTTCCCCCCAGCAGGGAGCCGGGCACCCAGGCTGCCGCGGAAAGCATCACGTAGGTGCCCGCTTCCACCGGATCCATGCCGATCTTCTGAGTGAGGAACATCGTGAGGAAAGGGTGTACGAAGTGACCGATGCTGTTTACGACCTGGGCCAGGCAGAGAAAGTAGATGCTGCGGTCCAGCCCGGAGTAGCTTCTGAGGAATTTCCGTATACCCATGGGATTCGCTTCTTGAGTACCTGGATCCAGGCCGCCGGCGGAGGCGGTTAGAAGCGGGAGCGCTGCTGGTCGAAAGCCCCGGCCAGTCGCTGTTGGATGCGGGTCAGCTGTTCTTCACTCTGTATGCCCAGATCCCCCAGGACCCAGCGATCTACCTGTTCAAATGCGATCATCTCCCGCTCCAAGTCGGTCAGGGCGTTGGCCAGATAGACGCTGAACACGATATCCCGGTTCTGCTCCCTGCAATCTAGCGGAGAGTGGTGGAAACGAATGGCGTCGACCAACTGATCCGGGAAGTTCCACTTTTCGGCGATCAAGGCTCCCACCTCGGCGTGATTCATCCCGGCGGCGAAGTTCTCCAGCATATTCGACGGGATCTCCTTCTCCCTGCAGAAACCGCGGATTCGCTCCAGCAGATCCGGATGAAGCGAGGCCAGGATGATCTTACCAAGGTCATGGAGAATGCCGCCCACGTACACATCGTCCAGAATATCCTTGCGGCGGCGGAAGCTCTTGGCCAGATTGTAGGCGTAGAAGGCGGTCTGGTAGGAGTGCTGCCACAGCTCCCGCATTTCCCGGTACTTCTGGCCCAAGATCTTCTGGGTTCCATGGGTGTACAAAAGGTTCCGCACGCCCTTCATGCCGACCAGTTTGACGGCCTCCACGATGTTGTCGACTCGCTTGGGCAGCATGAACTGGGCCGAGTTGACCAGCTTGAGCAGGTCGGCGGTCAGCATCGGATCGGTAGAGATCTGCCGGGCGATATCGGTGATCTCCGAGTCGGGATCGGATATCAGGCGCTGAAGATGCAGGATATTGTCCGGAAACTGGGGCAGCTCCTTGACCTCCCGGATGATCTCCTGGGTCAGGGTGTCCATCTTCTCTACCTGAACCTCGTTGAAGGGAATAGTGAGGTTAGCCACGGTCTCCCCGTTTTCCACGTCGATGGCAAAGGCCGCCTCATCCAGGCCGATTTTCTTGAGCATCAGAATCAGGATGACGATACCCAGGCCCGCCCCCTCGGTCTGGTCGAGTACCGTGGCAAAGGCTTCCTCCATGCTGGTGAATGCCCGGGAACGGGCAATACGATCGAATATGCGGATCTGTTCGATCTTGGTGATTTCCACATTGTTTCGCACGGAGATCAAGAAGGTCTTCTCGCGGGTGTGATAGACGATCTTGAGATACAGACCCAGTTCCTTCTGCTTCTGCAGGAAATGCTCGATATTCTCCAGGGTGTCCTGTTTGAAGCTCTTCATGCCCTCCGAATAGTGCTGGGGATTGTTCAGGTCCAGACCCTTTTCATGGAAGTAGGCCCGCTTGGTGTTGGCCTTCTTTGCGTTAACCGCCAGCTCCCGGAGGCAGTAGGACAGCTGGTCCTTGATTTCGGAATACCCGAGCTCGGCCAGGAATATGTTGAGAACCTCGTCGAGATACTCCTCTGTATCGTGCGGGAGGGTGTAGGTCTTGAAGGTCAGGGGCACCGAATTATGGGCTGCTCTTTTTACCTGTTCAACATTTACTTGCGGGGGCATCGAACCATCCAGTAAAATATTTGAATTTGAGAATATCTTCCCAGCAATTCGATGTCAAGACAAGATAGGTTTTTGCTGTAGTTCGAATTAATTCGGGAGAATGGAAACTTGCCCGATTCATGTTGCCTCCCCCGATCCACAGCTGCTATAATGAGCGACCAATGTATCTTAAAGATTTTGATACCCTGATCCGGGAGGTCCTCGACCTGGATGAGTTTTCCGGGGCCGATGTGGCCTTAAACGGGCTTCAGGTCGCCAATGACAAGCAGAGCGTCGAGAAAGCGGCCTTTGCCGTGGATGCCTGCCTGGAAAGCATCCGCCGGGCCGCAGAATGGGGGGCGGATCTGCTGTTTGTGCATCACGGGCTGTTCTGGGGCAGGCCCCTGGCCGTCACCGGCGGCCACTACCAGCGGCTGCGGGCACTGATCCAGGCGGATCTGGCCCTGTACGCCGTTCATCTGCCCCTGGATATGCATCCGCAGCTCGGCAACAACGCCGGCTTAGCCCGGCGCATCGGACTGCAGCAGCTCGAGCCGTTCGGGGAGTACAGGGGGATGAAGATCGGTTTCAAGGGAAGCCTGCCGGAGGCGATGAGCCTCGAGCAGGTCGTGCGGGCCTGTTGCGGAAGCAATGAGCAGGGCATCAACGTACTTCCTTTCGGACCCGAGTCCGTCTCCACCGTGGGGATCGTGTCCGGGGGAGCGGCGGATGAGGCCTACCAGGCCGTCGATGAGAAACTCGATCTGTTCATTACCGGCGATGCTTCTCACACGATCTATCATCATTGCCTGGAGGGTGGAATCAATGTGATCTTCGGCGGGCACTATCTGACTGAAACTTACGGAGTCACGCTTTTGTCCGAGAAGCTGCGCAGCGAGTCGAACCTGCAGACCCGCTTCTTCGATATTCCGACGGGGTTGTGAGAAGGCTCAGATCGCGATCTTCCATTGCCGCTATAGAGGAGATTGGGATGTCATCAACAAAATGGAGGGTGTACCTTTGAACCTACGCAAGAAACTCCTCCCCCTGGTGCTGACCGGCGGGATCATCCTGTTAGACCAGATCGTCAAGTGGTTGGTCTCCAGGACTCTGCCGTACGGCCGGCCGGTAAGGATCATCGGCGATTTCCTGCGCTTCACTTTTGTTCAAAATCCGGCCCTCTCCTTCAGCATCGGCCGCGGCTTCGGGGATACCGGGCGGATCATCCTGACGATGGTACTGCCCATGCTGGTGGTGGCCTTCGTCCTGTACTACTTCCTGGCCGGCAAGGACATCACCCAGGGTCAGCGCTGGATCCTGGCGGCGATCATGGGGGGTGGTCTGGGCAACCAGGTGGACCGCTACTTCCGGCCGGAGGGAGTGATCGATTTCATCGATTTCAAGTTCTACGGCATCTTTGGATTTGAACGATGGCCCGTGTTCAACGTAGCCGATTCCACGGTCGTGGTGGCCGGTATTGCCCTGCTGATCAGTTATCTAGTGAGGGGAGTGAAAGAGAAGAATGAACAAAAAAGTTAATACCGTTTTGTTCCTGCTGGGGGCTACTGTTTTCAATCTGCTGATTATGTTCATCCTGATTGTGCTTTTTCTCGTGCTGATTTCGGCTGTTTTTCGAGATTCCTTAAACCCGAATGTGTTCTCGATCCTCATGATCGTGGTGTTCATCGGTTCGATTGCCGCCTCGTTTTTCATCTACGGGCGGGTGGTCAAGTGGTTGTCCCGGAAGATCGAAATGGAGAAGTACTTTTTGCCGCTGTTTCGCAGAAAGAAATAGTCGATCCGCTGCAGGTTGACGGGTATCAATACCCGTCGGACATGGAAATGTTGATGTCCTTCTTGTACAGCTCGCCGTACACGAAGCCGCGGTTCTTGAGGTTGTCCTTGATCGGTTGTGGGAAGGGCATCAGGCGCCAGAAGATTCCCCGTACTTCCCGCTCCAGTTTCTGCGTTCCCTGACTCTCTTTGGTGATCCAGAGAATGTAGTCCCGGATGAAGTAGTCCTTCACATCCCCTCGGAGCCTCTGCTCCTGAAACCACTGGTAGTAGCGGCCGGTGATCCCCTCCTCCATCCAGTAGTGTTGGGCCCTCTCCTTGGCCACCTGCCAGCGCAGATCCGCCAGGGCCGAAATCACGGCTATCTCGACGTCTTTTGGAAAGAGGGGCAAAGCGACCCGGCCCCGGCTGGAGGCGCGGTTGAAGCGCTCGAATGGTTCCCAACAGATGCCGGTGTCCCCGTAGTTCGGCAGAAGCAGTACATAGGGCACGATGCGGCTGGTCTGCCCTTTGAAGGTCCGCTCGAAGACCGAGGAATCCAGGGATTCCACCTTGGCCATGGCGTTGATTACGTTTTCCCGGGTACAGATATCCCGGATGTTGGGGCGGAAGTACTGCTTCATCAGGATGGGGAAGTGGTTTCCCTGCCGGCCGACACACATCTTGGACATCTGACGCAAGGATTGGAACTCGCTGGTGACCACCCCCGTGTCCACCGACCGATCGACGCCGTCGGCTTTATCCTGCAGATCCCGCAACTCCTCATCCATGTTTTCCAGGATCGTATAGGAGCTCTTGATATCCCGGTCCAAATTGCTCAGCTGGCGCAGGATCGTATTCACCTGGCTGATCGCATCTCTCTGGTCCGGGCCGAATACGTCCTTCAAACCGCCGAACTCCGGACGCGTGTGGTGGCGGAGGATCGTCTGAACCCGGTTTGCCAGATTGGATTCCAACTCATCCAG
>CAZPQC010000139.1:0-9801 GCA_964588525.1 uncultured Spirochaetaceae bacterium | reverse complement strand
ATCTCGTTCCGAGAGCAGAAGCCATGCGGTGTAATGTCCCCGATCACCGCGAAAATTAATGATTCGGTTTTAATCGTTCCTGTCAATTATGATTGCCGCTGATGTTGAGCTGGGCCCCGCCGCCTCCTCAACGCATGAAAAAGATTGTAAGGCGACAAATACCACATTCCTGTGTCCTCGAGAGTGCTCTGAGGTGCGAAGGTCCTGCGCAGTGGGTTATAGATCGATATACGCTCCGAGGGCGGAAGAGCTAAAGCCGCGGTAGGTCTGGTCGAAGACGAGCTCGGAGGTCCGGGAGAGGTCCATCTCGTCCGTGCAGGCAACAGGCTCCGGATAGAACGGAATCCGCGAACCGCCACGGACGAAAAGCGGCACCCGTTCCAGCGGCTGCTCCACGCGGTTTATCATCACCGGACCACGGACGCTCTCCCCGGTCCAGAAGTCGATCCACTCGCCGTAAGGAAGGTACACCCTGCGGACACCTGAGGCACTGAGGATCGGCGCCACGAGGAAAGCGCTCCCGCTGTAGAACTCGTCCTCAATGGTCCAGACAATCGGATCCTCCTCATGATGGAACACGAGCGAGCGGAAGATCGGCAGGCCGCCGGCAACCGCTGCTTTGGCTTCCCTCAGGAAGTAGGGAATCAGCGCGTAGCGCAACTTCAGCCATTCCCGAACAACCCCGGCGACGGCCGGGTATTCCCAGGGCTCGCGAGCAGAGGACCCGTGGAAGCGTAGGTGGGATGTGAAAACACCGACCTGGGTCCAGCGGACGAACAGGTCATCCGAGGGACGGTCGTTCATGAAGCTGGGAAGGGAGTGAAACCCCGGAACGTCGTGGCTCCAGAAAGCGAAGCCCGAAAGCCCGATCTGAAGCCCGCCGCGGATGGTGGCAGCAAGCCCGTCCCAGGTGGCCGCCGCGTCACCGCCCCAGTGAACGGGGTAACGCTGACTGCCCGCCCATCCCGACCGGGCCCAGATGATGCCGTCCGGATAGACCTCGCGAGTCACTTCAAAGGCAGCCCGCTGGTAGAGCAGGCAGTAGATGTTGTGAAGGCGCGCGGCGGTCATACCGCGATAAGCCGCCTGCATGTCGATCGTCTCGCCAAAGTCTGTCTTGATCGCCGCCGCGCCCATCTTCAACAGGCGCCTCAGGAGCCCCTTGTACCACTGCACCGCCTCCGGATTGGTGAAGTCGATCGTGCATCCGCGGGCGTCATCGAACTTCGATTCCAACGGCGGTGCGCCGGGCGCGACGAATCGCTTCTCACACGCCATGGCGTACAGACTGGTCCCCTCGGTCACCAACGGGAGTTGCCAGAGGCTCACGCGGAATCCCTTCCGCTTCATCTCCTTGAGAAAGCCTTCCGGATCGGGGAATCGTTCCGGGCTGAACTCCCACTCGCATTTCCAATCAGTCTTGAACCACCCCGTGTCCAGATGGATCACGTCGCAGGGGAAGCCTCCGCGGCGCATCCCGTTCGCCACCTCCAGCGCCTCCTTGGCGGAGAAGTAGCTCATACGAGCCATCCACGCGCCGTAGCTCCACAAAGGCGGCAGCGGGGGGACTCCTGTCAGGCGCCGGTACGCTTTCACGATCGACGGAACCGTGCCTCCTCCGATGAAGAATAGATCCAGGCTCGACGATTCGACGCCGCCCTGGACGGCACGCGAGGAGATGTCCGCAAATGAAAGGCGCGTGCGGTTCGAAGTATGAATGAATAGGCCGTAGCCGGCGCTGGATATAAAGAACGGCACGTTCTTGTACGCCCGGCGCGAAGAAACTCCCAGAGCGTCGGTGTTCTCCAGAACGATGGTAGAGCCGGCCAGGCCGAACCGTGAAAACCGTTCGCCCGTGCCCAGGAAGCGCTCTCCGGGCCGCGCGTGCAGGGAGAACAGGGAAAGCCGGGGACTGCCAGAGCGGGTCACGCAGCCCAGCCCAATCGATTCGCGATGCGCCGGAAAGAATGTATCGTGCGCCATGAACGGGACTTCCACCCGCCCATCGGGGCACACCACTGCGTTGAACACCGGATGCGGCTCCGGCTGCAGGTTGCTCCATGGGTGCGTGGGAGGCCGGGGCGGCAGCGTCCGGAAAACGACGCGGCCAGACGCGTTCCGTACGGCGTACTCCCCGACGGCCGCTTCCGCCGTGACCGTGAGCTTCTCGGGCTGGAGGCCGGGGTCCCGCTCGATCATGAGGCTCGAGTCCAGATCATCAGGCGCCTCCGCGTCCACAACGCCAAAGTTCACGGTTGCCCGCACGATGCATCCGCCCCATGACTGAATCCGAAGCTGAACTGTCACAGGCTGAGCATTGGGGTCCGCCTCGAACGACGACGGCTTGCAGGCAAACAGGGGAACGACCAAAACCGCTGCATGATCTTCAACGCGGGCGGCCACTGCAGGCGAGGCGATGTAGACCTTGTCGGAAACCGCTGCGGGGTCTCCCAGATCAAGCGCGTCCTCGCGAAAACGGTTGGTCTGCGTCATAAGATCAGCCTTTTATGGCACCGGCGGTCACCCCGAGAGTAACGTGCCGCTGGAACACGAGGAACACGATAAGCGGCACCGCCATGGCGACGACCAAGGCGGCGCTCAGGTTGGGGACGCCTAGACCAAACTCTCCCCTCATCATGGCAATGCCGAGCGTGAGGGTCCTCGAGGACTGGTCTTGGAGGATGAGCAGAGAAAACGGCAGCTCGTTCCACATGGACTGGAAACCGATGATGGCGATGGTTGCGATCATGGGCATGGCTATGGGCGTCATCACGCTCACCAGGATCCGAAGATGCGAGGCACCGTCCATACGCGCCGCCTCCACCAGCTCGTAGGGCATGTCGGTGAAATACGTCGTCATGATGTAGGTCCCGAACGGAGAGAAGTATGCCACCCACGCAAGGATGACACCCAGTCCGGTGTTCGTCAGATGCATCAGGGAGATCAGCTTGAAGACTTGGGTTGCCAGCAGAAGCTGCGGAAAGATCATGAGGAATAGCACCACAAGGAACAAGGGCCGCTTGAGCCTGAATCGCATCTTCCCAAACGCATACCCCGCGCAGATGCACACTCCCAGGTACAGCACCAGGCCCAACGGAACAAGAATGAAGCTGTTGACTGCGAACCTCAGTAGACGTCCACTGATGATGGCGTACACGTAGCTGTCCAGGGTCGGAGACTTTGGGGGAAGAAATGGGTTTGCGACAAACTCGTCCCCGGACTTGAAGCTTGCGGCAACTACGTTGTACAAGGGCAGAAGCGAAGCGATTACGAAAAAGATGAGGAGCACCTGCACCAACACGCGGCTCGATGCGGGAATGGCGGAGGCCCTCTTCATACGCTTCTCCGACGCATGAGGCGAATCTGTGCCACTGAAATGGCAGCGCAGAAGACAAATAGCACCATAGACCATGCGCTTGAATACCCCACACGGAACTTCTCGAATCCCTGAACAAAAACCCCGTACTCCAAGGTAAACGTGCCGAAACCGGGCCCGCCGCGGGTGAGAGTGTAGATGAAACTGAACATGCGGGCGAACACCTCTATGAAACTGAACACTACCCAGAACTCCACAGCGAAGCGAATGCTCGGCACCGTAACCCGCACCAACGTCGACCAGAAGCCCGCGCCGTCGATTAGCGCCGCCTCGTAGATTCCCTGATCGACGCCGTTCATCGCGGCCAGAAAGTAGATCAGACCGAACCCGAGATGGACCCAAACGACCTGGATGATGCCGATGGAGTTGATGGCAAGCATAGGGGAGGTCAGAAAGCGTAAAGTCGAGCCGGTGGCCCACTTCAGCGCGAGGTTCAACGACCCGTCATCGCGGAGGTAGATCGAGAAAACCACCCCGATGATGACCGGCCCCAGGAGATTCGGAATATAGAGGATTGCACGGTAGGCTCGCCAACCCTTCAGTCCTTCACGCAGGAGCGCGGCGACGAACACGGTAACGACGGTGCTCACCGGGATGTAGCAGACCAGGATCGCTGTGTTCTCAATCGACGCCCAGAATGCCTGATCGCTGAGCATATTGCGGTAGTTCGTCAAGCCGATCCATTTCTGTGGCCCGTAACCCTTCCACTCGGCAAAGCTCGAGATCAAGTTCATCACTACAGGATACAGGATGAAAGCACCGAGCAGCACCAGAAGCGGCGCCAGGAACAGAAGCGGGGTGATGCCGTCGTTATCAAGTCTTTGATGACCCATCGGTCCTGAGCGTAACCAGAGGACGGGGCTTTGCGCCCCGTCCTCCATGAGGTAAGTCTACTTCTTCGTGATGAGATTCTGGTATTCGGCGATGAACTGGTCGACGGTGATCTCACCGGTGACAAACAGCCGGTCGCAGACCCGGTTGGCGTCGTCTTCGTACCCGTTGTAGAACATCGGGATGTAGTCCAAAGCGATGTTGCCCTTGAGGTACTGCTGAATGATCTTCAACGCGGGATAGGTCGCTTCGAGGCCGGTCACGGCTGTGTTCGGCGACATCGCCCCGGTGGAGCTGGCATAGATTCGCGCTCCGTCCCCGGTCGCGTAGAACTTGACGTAGTCTACGGCTACCTTTTGGTTCTTCGACCACGTCATAACTCCATAACCGATCCCCGCACCCTGGGCAACCTGCTGGTCTTTGTACTCGTTGTCAGGGAAGTTGATCGTGGGGAAATAGCCAACGTTGTTCGCCCCCAGCTTGTCGGAGAATGCCTTCCAGTTGCCGACGTCCGACAGAAGCCCGACAAACATGCCGCCGCCTCCGGCGGCGAACTTGTCGATCCCCTCCATGAAATACGGCCGGGAGAAGCCGGCTTTCTCCAAGTAGCCCTTGTCAACGAGCGCCTTGACAAACTCAACGCCCTCACGGAACTGCGGGTCCGTGAACTTCACAGAGCCATCCTTAAGTCCCGCAACGTTGGGACCGAACTCGTTCGCCACAAGGCAGCGGAGGGTGAAGTCGATGGTGTAGGTCTGACCAACAGCGATTGGGACTATTCCAGCTGCTTTCAGCTTGTCGCAAGCGGCGAGAAACTGCGCCGCGGTCTTGGGGGGTTGTTCGGGATCAAGGCTCGCCTTGCGGAAGTAATCCTTGTTGTAGTAGATGCCGAATCCCTGCATGGTCATGGGCAGGAGCTTGATCGGCGCGCCGATCTTTCCGTCCATGGAGACCATCGCGATGCTTGCGGGTGTGAATTGGTCCTTCACGTCCTGAATGTAGGGGCTCAGGTCGATGAGAATGTCACCAAATCCGTACTCCCGGGCGCCCGGGTGGAACATTGCGACGTCCGGTCCCTGGTTGGCACTGGCCGCGGCCTGGATGATCTGGTAGTATTGGGGGTCACCAGGCTGTGCAACGTGGTTGACGGTGACGTCCGGGTACTTCTCCATGAACAGCGCGTCAATCTGCTTCATGGGCTTCTGGGACCCCTCGACCTCGCCATACTTGAAGTCCCAGACTGTGAGCGTCGCCGTCTCCTGGCCGCCCGTGGCAAAGAGACGCGGCACCACGCAGAGTGCCAAGATCACGAGACAAAGAATCGATCTTTTAATCATAAATGCCTCCTAATGAGGGTATGTTTGCCGTTCAGTATCTTACGGCTCCTGCGCGATGTAAATGGACCGGATTGCGCGGGATCATGGACAAAATTCTATTTCTCGCCACGTCTCCCGTATGCTATTATATCCCCGTGGGGCGTCACCGGACTGTCCGAGGATCCATCTTCCTTTCCGTTTCACTCATGCTGGCGTGCGTGCTCATCGCCTTCTCGCTGGTTGTGTACGACTACGCCTCGGCCGTGGCGCGTGAGCGCTTTGCCGATGCGCTGACTTATCTCTCCAAGTCCATCATGACGAACCTGGACGCGCAGGTGGTCGAGATGAACCGGATGAGCCTTACACTGATCTACTCCCAAGTCTTCCAGAGCCTCTACGCGCGCCACCTCGCGCTTCCGCTTTCGCCGGAGTCAGCCGAGCAGAGAATCACCAAGCTGGAGAACACAGAGGCCCTTATCGAGGTCAGCGATACGGTTCTTGGACCCAACCAGTCCGCGCCGCAGGTGAACCTATTCGACCTTCGCGGCGAGATGATCGGGGCCGGATACTACAGTCGTCTCATCGAGCGGGATGTGACGCAGGAGCCGTGGTACGCCGAGGTCATCCAGGCGGAAGGCGAACGCGTGATCTACCCGCCCCATATGGATCCGCTTCTGGAAGAGACCTCGGTCATCGTCAAAGACAAGCAGTACGTATCGTTGCTGCGCACGTTCCATAACACCCTGCTTTCCACGCAGGGAATCGTCGAGGTTAAACAGTACTGCGACTCGCTGTTTAGCGAGCTGGATCTTCTGAGCGGCTCATCCAAATCGATCTTCGTCTTCGACAGCCGTGGGAGCCAGCTCTATCCCTACGACGGGCCACCCGCCGATGCCCCTGCCCTCCTGCGGATCGCCGATCAGACGGCGCGCAGCCTGATCGTGAGCGGCGTCCTCCCCGGGAAGCGGGAACCGCAGATATTCGCAGCTGCTGTATCGCGGGAAACCGGCTGGACTCTCTTGATCGGCGAGCCATCGGCGGGGCTGGCGGCGAGCGTGCTGCAATATGCGATGCGGATCGCCCTCCTGACTCTGGCGGCGATCGCCTGCTCGCTTGCTGCGTCCTACTTCATCGCGCGCCGCGTGACGGTTCCAATCAAGGAGCTGCACGCGGAGGTCGAGGCGCTGGACCTGGGGAACCTGGACAAGACCACCGAGGGGACGCACAGGCCTAACCTCGGTGAGATAAACGAGCTGCGCCTGGCCTTCCACGACATGAGGCTGAAGCTCAATGAATCCATCCGGGAAGCAGTCTCCCTGCGGGCGCACGAGAAGGAAGCCCAGCTCGTCGCTCTGCAGTCGCAGCTGAATCCGCACTTTCTCCACAACATGCTTCAGACCATCGCCATCATGGCAGAGGAAGACTCCGCTGCCGCCATTCAGAGTCTGATCCTAAACCTGAAGCGGGTGCTTCGCTACGTGTCGTCCACCGAGGAGACAACCGCCACTCTCGGAAAGGAGGTGGAGTATGCTGAGAGTTACCTCGCCGCCATGCAGGCGAGGTTTGGAAGGAGCCTGGAGTACGTGATCGACGTCCCCAGCGCCGTGAGGAAGATTGTGGTGCCCCGGCTGATTCTCCAACCCTTCATTGAGAACTGCTTCAAGTATGGGATGTCCAGCCGACCACCATGGCGCATCGAGCTTCGTGGCGGTCGCGTGGATGGCCGTTGGATGATGGAAATCCTTGACAACGGACCCGGATTCACTTCGGAGACTCTCGCGCACATCTCCGAGAAGCTCGCCGCTTGGCGGACGGGCAATGGCCTGTCCCCTATGTCGATCTCGGGAATGGGAATCCCCAATTCCTACGAGAGGCTCAGGCTCGCGTTCGGGGAGGGAATCCTGTTCGAGATCACCAACCGGCCTGAGGGAGGCGCACGGATCACCATGGGGGCAGGGCTCAATGGCTGAGCGAAGACTGACCTTCGTCGTAGCGGAGGATGAGGAGAAGATGCGGGACTATCTGGCCTGCAAGACTGCGGAGCTTGACCACTACTTCGAATGCGTGGGGACTGCGGCCGATGGCGAGGAGGCTTTGGAGCTGGTGGAGCGTCACCTTCCCGACCTGCTGATCACAGACATCAAGATGCCCGTGGTGGACGGGCTGGAGCTGGTGGAGCGGATTCGCCGCACGAACCCGGACCTTCGGATATTGATCGTCTCCGGCTACAGCGAGTTCGAGTATGCACGCCGGGCGATCGAGCTCGGCGTGGACGACTACATTTTGAAGCCCATCGATATCGAGGAACTACGGGAAATCCTGCGACGGATCCGAATCCGGCTGGAAGCCTCGGCCGGATCGGTGGACGCCGAGTTCGGATTGAACCGGATCGGCGCCCGGGAAGAGGAGCTGGTGAAGGCCGTGGAGGCCTACCTTCAGCAGAACTATCAGCGGCCGTACTCCCTCGAGCGTCTGGCCGCTTCGTTCAAATGCAAGCCAGCGTACCTGCTGCGGCTCTACCGCAAGATTGCGGGAAGCACGCCCACTCAGGACCTCATCCGTCTACGCATCGAGAAGGCCAGGCGCCTGCTCGTGGGACACCACAATCTTGAGATCAAGCAGGTAGCCGCCGCAGTAGGCTACGAGGACGCGCTGTATTTCTCCCGCCTGTTCAAGAAGGAAACCGGGCTCAACCCGTCTGCGTTCAGGGATTCGATGGGCCGGCCGTAGGCCGTTGCCAGGCGGGGTCCCGGGCCCCGGCCGCCATGTTGGCCCGGCGGGCGTCTACGCCGGAGAGGAAAGCCTGCGCAGTCATTGCGCCGACCAGCATCTGCTCGAAGTCGGCTTCCATCTCCATCCACTGTCCCATGATGTACTTGACCCCGCCCTGGAAGGGCTCTCCGCCGAGGTGCGCGGAGCCGAGAAACGATTGCTCGTTGGGCAGCAGGGGCACGGGCCGGGTGGGAAACGAGAGGCTAGTGCCCTCGGGCTGGCCCACCGCGTACCGGTAGAGATTGTCCTCACGGGTTAAGAAACGAAAGAACGAGAGCACCGCCGCGGGATCTCGGCTTTTAGCGTTTCCGAACCATGCGGGAGCGGAACGTTCGATGCTTACGGTGCGGTTGTCAAGCCACGGAATCGGGAACATCCCCCAGGACTGCGCGCCCGAGTCAGGGTTTGTCTTCAGAACGCTCCTCGCGAACCCGATCTTGTTCAGTGTCATTGCCGCCTCTCCCGAAATGAGCGCGGTCTTTGACCCCTCGATGGTATTGGCCATGAAGTCGCTGCCGAAGTAGCCGCGTTTGGCCGCGGAGAGGATCTGGTCCAGGGCACGGTGGAACGGCTCATATCCGGCGAATGTCTGCCGGTTCGTGTTGAGCTGGTCATAGAGCCCGGGGTCGTTCTCCTCGAACATGGCGCCCATCTCGAAGAATGTCAGGGCTGTGTGCCAGCGGCTGGCCCCCGGCTCATAGATGGGGACGATGCCGGCTTGCTTGATACGCTCACAGACCGCCATGAACTCCTGCGTGGTCCTCGGCGCGGTGAGCCCCAACCTCTTGAAGATCCTGTCGTTATACGTGTAGACCCAGCCGACCATATCGTCCCACACGATCAGGCCGTAGACCCGGTCTTTATAGGAAACGGCCGGCAGCCACTCGGGCTTCAGGCGCTTGGTCCATTCCTCGCTCGTCAGGTCGATACAGGATTTCTGCGGATCGATCTCGCTGCCGAGATACCACCTCGTGGACTGCATGAGGAAGATATCGGTCGCTTCCCCGGAGGCGAGTATGGTTTCGAGTGCCCGGTAGTAGACATGGGGAGCGTAGATCGTGAAGGAGACCTTTATGCCGGTCTCCTTTTCGAAGAGCCTTGCATTCTCTCCCATGACGTCGTAGATCCAGCCATCCGACGCCATGACCTGGATCTTCCGGGGCGCGTTGGAACCGGAGGTCGTGCTTCTCCCTGCGCCGCAGGCTACCAGCCCCGTTCCCAGAATCAGCAGAAGGGCTATCTCGGCGATTGCGCGAAAAGCGGCCCGGCAAGTCGGTCTCACGGCGTGATTATACCACGACCTAGCATGGCATTAGCAAGCAGGTCTAGTCGATCCTTTGTGTCAGGCACGATTACCTGCCTGCCGATTATGAGAAGAGGCTCCCCCAGAATTGTCGGGTTAGGGCTTATGCAATCTTCCAGATTCTCTTCATGAAGGTTTTAGTGTTTTAGCCGTGTCTCTGGCACTTCCTTAAGGCCTTTTTCAGTTATTCGCCACAACGCAAT
>CAZPQC010000138.1:0-9818 GCA_964588525.1 uncultured Spirochaetaceae bacterium | reverse complement strand
GGGCCAGATTCACGTTTTCCAGGGCGGTGAGGTGGGGGAAGAGGTTGAAGGATTGGAAGACCATACCCACCTCTTTGCGGATCTCGAGGCGGTTCTTCCTGTTGTCGTCCAGGGGGATGTTGTCCACGACGATGGTGCCGCTGTCCGGTTCCTCCAGCCCGTTGAGACAGCGCAGCAGAGTCGATTTACCCGATCCCGACGGCCCCATGATCACGACCACTTCCCGGCGGCGGATCTTGGTAGAGAAATCCTTCACGGCCTGGACTCCCCCGACAAATGTCTTGCTGACATTGTCGATCGTGATAATATGTTCGCCTAGCTCTTTCTCGCTCATTCCCATAACTCCTGCATCAGGTCAGGATTGTAAATCGTTTCTCCAAGTAATAGGCTAACGTGGAGAGGGCTACGGTAATCACCAGATAGATCGCTGCTGCGGTAAACCAGATCTCGAAGGTCAGGAACGTATCCGCTGCGATAATTTTCGCATTCTGAGCCAGATCGCTGAGGGATACAATGCTGACCAGAGCGGAGTTCTTGATGAGCGTGATGACCTGACCGGTCAAAGGGGGAAGGATTCGGCGTATGGCCTGGGGAAGGATCACATCCCTGTATGTATAGAAACCGCTCAGTCCCAGACTGTGGGCCGCTTCCCACTGCCCCTTGTGCAGAGAGGTGATGCCTGCACGGAAGATCTCCGACAAGTAGGCTCCCTCGAACAACGTCAGGGCCAGGACCGCCGATCCGAAGCGCCCGAGCCCGAGAATCGGACCGATGACGAAGTACATCAGGTAGATCTGAACGATCAGCGGTGTGTTGCGGATCGTCTCCAGGTACACCCTGGACAGAATCCGGCCCATGAATGAACCGGACAGCCGGACCAGGGCGGTGGTCAGGCCAACGGTGAAAGCCAGCAACAGGCTGACCCCGGAGATCCGAAAGGTGAATAACAAACCTTGGATCAACTTGCCCACTATCAATCGCCCGTCTTTGATCTGAAACAGGTACCTGGGAACCCGGAACCACTGCCAGTAGTAGCCAAGCCGAGCCGTGCTCATCGACATCAGCCAGATGATCAGGGCGATTAGAGCTACGTACTCGACAATGTCGATCCAGGGGTGCCGGAAGAGGAATACCCTTTGCCTCAACCAATGAAGAGGCGAAATTCTGGCTTTTATATCTTCACTCATTGATGTTCGTAGCTGCAGACCGCGATGCTTCGCAAAGATCACTCAGTATAAATATGCATCTGCAACCTGTCAATCCTGACCGTTTTGCTATGACGTTCGCATTCCCCGGCCCGGGATGACCTGGTTGCTCCTGCCTTGAGCGAAACGCAGCAAACGCTCCAACCCCTGCTCCACGCGATCCCGGTCCGAAACCACGGACAGACGCAGGTGTCCCTCACCCGCGGAACCAAACTCGGTTCCGGGAAGGGTCATGACCGCCGCCTCTTCGATCAACTTCGCGGCCAGATCCATCGAGCTCAATCCGAAGCAGGAGAAATTGGGAAACACGTAGAAGGAGCCGTTCGGCTGGACGCAGCTCACCCCCGGGATACGCATTATCCCGTCGTAGAGAATCCGCAGCTTTTCCCGATACTCCCGATACATCGGTTCCAGGCATTCGGCCGGACAGTCCAGGGCGGCCAGGGCGGCGTACTGGGCTATGCGGGAGGGGCAGAGCATGATGAGGTAGTGCAGCTGCTTGATGTGGAGCATCACCTCCTCGGGACCGGCCAGATAGCCGATCCGCATGCCCATCATGAAGTAGCTCTTGGAGAAGCCCTGAAGCGTGAAGGTCCGCTGCTGCATCCCCGGCAGAGAGGCGATGCTCAGGGGCGGCCGGGGGGCGGCGAAATCCCGGTAGATCTCGTCGACCACGACCAGCAGATCGTGCTTTCGGACAAAATCGGCAAGCTCTTCGACCTTACCGTCGGGCCAGGTGACGCCCAGGGGATTGTTGGGATTGGAAAAGACGATCAGCCGGGTCTTCCCGCTGAGGGCCGCTTCCAATTCATCTACCTCCGGCAGAAAACCGCCTGTCTCTCTCAGGGGCACGAACACCGGTTCCGCACCGCAGGCCACCGTGTTCAGCAGATAGTTGGCGTAGTGGGGCGAGGGGATCAGCACTTCCTCCCCCGGCCTCAGCAGGGTGCGCATCACCACGTACAGAGCCTCCTGCACCCCGTGGGTAACCAGGATCCCGCGTTCAGGATCCACGCTGATCCCGCATTCGCTCCGGAGCTTCTCAGCCAGCCGTTGCCGTAGCTCAGGCATTCCCCAGTAGTGGGTGTAGCGCATCGGTCCGGAGTTGAGCAGCTCGGTCGTCCGCCGGCGAATCCACTCCGGCATCTGCTGATACGGATTGCCGGACATGAGGTCGACCAGATCCTCACGACCTCTGCACAACTCCATGATTCGCTTCCGGTCCCCGTAGGGTATGGCGGCGACCGCCGGATTCACCGAAATCGACACGTTACTTCTCCGACCCCAGCAACCGTTTCAAGCCGGCCAGCTGCCGCGCTTCCATGGAGGTACTGTGTTCGGAAGCTGGAAACGTTCCGCTTTCCACGTCATCCCGGAACTCCTGAAACGCCGTCAGAACTTCCCGTCCAAGGTGCCGGTAAACCTTCACGAACTTGGGCACGAAGCGGTCGAACAGGCCGAGCAGATCCTGAGCAACCAGGATCTGGCCGTCGCAGGCCGGGCCGGACCCGATCCCGATCACCGGGATCTTCAGCCGTCGGCTCATCGTCTCCGCCACCTCGGCAGGAACGCACTCCAGCATGACGGCGAACGCTCCCGCCGCTTCCAGCTCCAGAGCCAGATCGAGAAGGGCCTTGGCCTCTTCGCTCTCCGTTCCCTGGTTTCTGAAGATTCCGGAACGTAGGTACGTTTGCACGGTGGCACCGATGTGGGGCATGACCGGGATCCCGGCCCGGAAGAGCCCGGCCACAACCGGCAGAATCTCCGGCCCCCCCTCGACCTCCAGCCCGCGGGCGCCGGCATCCTTGATCAGACGTTCGGCCGACTCGAAGGCTCTGTGAATATCTCCGGAGACGGAGAGGAAGGGCATCTTGGCCAGAACCAGGGCTCTGGGGGCACCCCGAAGCACCGCCTTGGTGTGGTGGACCATCTCATCAACGGTAACGGGCACGGTGGATTCGTAGCCCAGACCGACCTGCCCCAGAACATCGCTCACCAACAGACAGTCGATCCCCGCCTCATCGGCCAGGCGGGCAAAGGGATAATCGTAGACGGTCAGGACCGTGATCTTCTCGCCCCGCTGTTTTCTCTTGTGCAGGCCGGAGATGGTAACCTTGTTCATGGGTTCATCTCCCTGCTCATGGGGACGGTTCCGCTTTCATGGCCGGGGTACGCAGACGCTTTCACGAGCTCAGTTTTCCTTCCCGGCTGGCCGTGATGTAGTTCATGCAAAACTCGTCCTGATCGAGCAGCGCCTGGGAAGCGATCACGCTCTGCATCAACAGGGTGTCGAGGGGATCGAGAAACACCGCATCCAGGCCCGCGTACATCAGCATGGGCATGAAGCTGCGGTGCAGAAGCTTCCGCTCGGGCAGACCGAAGGATATGCCGCTCAAGGAGATAATCGTCTTGATCTCCGGCAGCTGCCTCTTCAACCCCAACAGGGTGTGCACGGACATCATCCCACCGTCGCTGCGCACGCTCAGGGGCTCGATCATGGGATCGAGGTAGAGCTTCTCCAGGGCAATGCCGTAGCGATCGATCGCATCCACGATCTTCTTGCCCACCTCGACCCGTTCCTGCGCGGACTGGGCGACCCCCGATTCATCCCGACACAGGGCAATCACCGGGCACTGATGTTCCTTGACCAGGGGCAGGATGTTGTCGACTCGCTCCTTCTCCAGGGTTATCGAGTTGGCCCAGGCCGCCTGCTTGTCTTTGCAGACTTCGAAGCCCGCTAGGATGGTGGCTGGATTGGGACTGTCGATGCACAGGGGCAAGTCCACGGCCTCCTGGATGCTGCGGACGGCCCACTTCATATTGTCAGGCTCCACGTCGATGTCCGAACCGGCATTGACGTCGATAACCTGGGCACCGGCTTCGGCCTGGCGCAGGGCTTCCTGCCGGATGAACTCGACGTCCTTCTCCTGGTAGGCCCGCATCACCCTCTTCTTGAAGGTGTTGATCCGTTCTCCGACGATCAGCATCGCTTCTGCACTCCTCTCCTCTGTCTTGTTACCCGGGCCAGCTTCAATACCAAGGGGTTCTACTTCTCGAGCAGATCCTCGAGTTTCTCCCGGATCCGTTTCTGAAGCGGCGCGGATCCGCTTCCGGCCCAGCCCTCCAGGGACGTACGCCGAAACAGCTTGGGTTCCCACATGGCTCGACCCATATGCTGAATCGTGTGCTCGTCCATGATAAAGGAATGGTCCTTGGCTGCCCGCCGGGTCACCTCAACGCCCAGGGATTCATCGTTCACCTCGATACCGGCGGCCAGTCGCTTCACACCCCCCGCCAGCTCGTCGGCCAGAACCAACATCTCCAGGGACCCGCTCTTGCCTGCCGATAGAAAGCCCAAATTGTGGATGAAGGAGGTTCCGGCCAGGGAGGCGAGATACAAACTCATCCCGGCTTCGGCCGCGGCCTGGGCATCGACTATGTGGGAATCGGAACAACCCGCTCCGATCCAGGTCGGCACACCCAGGTCATCGAAGAGGTCCACCGCTCCGATACCGACCATCATGTATTCCGGAGATCCGTAGGCGATCCCGCCGCTGCGCATGTCCATCGGCAGAATGGCAGAAGCGGTGATCACCGGAGCGCCCGGCTGTTCGAGCTGGTGCACCACCAGACCGGACAGGATCTCCGCGGTAGATTGGGCGATCGCCCCGTCCAGGGTCACCGGGCCGGTGGTTCCGGGAATCATGGCGGGATAGCAGACCACGGGCAGTCGTCGGTGGGCTGCGTGGCGCAGGCGCCGGCAGGCCTCCTCCCCCAGCTCGAGGGGAGAGTACGGCCCGGTCAGGTCGAGGGCGAAGGGCCTCTCCGCCAGGGCATCCCAACCGCCGGCCACCTCGGCCAGATAGTTCCAGATTTCCTCATCCTCCACCTCGTCATGGGCGATGAACGGCAGAGGCTTGACGGATTCGTCCACGACCGTCTTCACGGTTTCCAGAGCCTGCTTTGAGGGCTCGACATCGCCCGGATTTCCCAAACCGCTGGCCATGTCGAAGTTCTCGAGCCGCTCGCAGACCCGGGCCGCCTCCCGCACATCCTCGAGCAGGCACTCCCGGTGGGTGCCGGTTCGATGATCGTAGATTGTGATGCAGTTCAGTCCCGGAGCGAAGTTAGGCACCTGATGGCGTGTATCCACGGCAAGGGCGCCGGTTCGATCGTAAAGGGTGAAGCGGTTCGCAATTGTGGACAGACAGCGATCCACCAGCTGTTCGGGAAAGAGGATGTTTTCATCTTCGGCCTCCCGGCAGCCCTCCTGCAGAAGCCGCTTGCGGGTATCCGGATCCCGAACGTCAATGCCGATTTCCCGAAGAATCTGCAGCGACGCCCGGTAGATCGTCGTGGTCTGCTCCTCATTCAACATCCGTAGCCGCATTGCTTCGCTCCGTCTCGTTCAGGTTTTACGGCTCAACCGCCGCTTCGATGCTTCGCGTTGATGCCTTCTGCGATCATCATCGCTAATTACGCAACGCCGTTTCATTTTATGCAATAGAGTGCAATTATAGGACGGATCGGTATTGATGTCAAATTCCCAGGCCGCCGCCTCAAGACCGCACAGTGTCGGATTCTCAATAAATGGAATTTACAGGTGATGAATTCCGCGGGGCGTTGAGAAACTGTTGACCGAAATCGGGAAGAGATTCACAATACGGATATGGCAAAGAGCACACCGTGGGACTTTTTGGAGGAATTTCGCGGGGAGCTGTTTCGGGGGCAGTGGCCGACGATCCCGGAGATGTTCGAGATCACCTGCAGCCGCTTCGGTGACAGGAAAGCCTTCACCGCCTATGAACCGGCCGACCTGACGTTCACCTACCGGCAGGCCCTCGAACAGGTAATGCGTACTGCCGTCTATCTTCAATCCAGAGGAGTCGGGCGGGGTGATCGGGTCGCCCTGGCCGGCAAGAATTCTCCCGAATGGGCCGTGGCCTACCTGGCCATCCTGTTTGCGGGAGCCGTGGTCGTTCCCCTGGACTATCAGTGGAGAGTCGAGGAGCTGGCCGGATTGATCGATTTTTCCGGGGCGGAGATGCTGTTCGTGGACGAGGAAAAATACGACGGCTTCGACACCTCCGCTTCAACGCTCAAGGAGAAAATCTCTTTGAGCCCTTCGAAACCGAGCTACATCCTGGAGCTTCCCGAGGCAAAGCCCGTCCAGCGGCAAGTCATCGGCGATGAAGAGCTGGCGGCGATCATGTTCACCTCCGGAACCACGGGAGACCCCAAGGGGGTCAGCTTGAGCCACCGGAACCTGGTCAGCGACACCTATCTGGCCCAGGCCAACCTGTCGATCTCCTGCAACGATGTGTTCTACGCCCTCCTTCCCATCCACCACTCCTACACCATGACCGCCGTTTTCCTGGAAGCTGTCTCCGTGGGAGCCGAGATCGTGTTCGGCAAGAAGATGGTAAGCAAACAGATCCTCGCGGATCTGAAGCGCGGCAGGGTCACCATGTTCCTGGGCGTACCGATGCTGTTCAACCGTTTGCTGGCCGGACTGAACAGCGGACTGCGGGAGAAGGGGGCCGCCGTCTATACCCTGATTCATCTGTTGATGGCTTTGTCTGGAGCCGTCAAGAAGCTATTCCGCGTGAACCCGGGCAAGCGGATGTTCGGCTTCCTCCTGGAAAAGCTGTCACTGGAGCACATTCGCATCTGCATCTCCGGAGGAGGGCCGCTTCCGGCCACCACCTTTCGCCAGTACAACCAGCTCGGCATCGATTTCGTTCAGGGGTACGGACTCACCGAAACCTCTCCCATCGTCGCCCTCAACCCGACTGATCGCTACAAGGTGACCTCCGTCGGCAAGCTGATTCCCCGGGTCGAGGCCCGAATCGTGGACCCGGACGAGCTGGGAAGGGGCGAAATCACCCTGAAAGGACCGATGGTCATGCAGGGCTACTACAACAACCCGGCCGCCACCCGGGAGGCGTTCACCGCTGAGGGTTTTTTTCTCACCGGGGACGTGGGCTATCTGGACCGGGACGACTACCTGTACCTCACGGGGCGGAAGAAATCATTGATCGTGACCGCGGGGGGCAAGAACGTGTACCCCGAGGAGATCGAGGACCGCTTCCAGCTGTACGGCGAGATCGAGCAGATCCTGGTGCGAGGGTACATTGCGGACGAGCGTCAGAAAGCCGAAGCGATCGAGGCCCTGATCTATCCCCGGGCCGAGCATTACAGTCCGGCCGAGCCCGAGGCCTGGCAGGGCTTCGACTCCGAGGAGGTGAGAGCCAGCCTGCAGCGCATCATCGACGAGGTCAACGGCAGGCTTCTGCCCTACCAGAGGATCGACCGCTTCCGCGTCCTCGGCGCACCCATGGAAACGAGCAGCACCAAAAAGATCAAGCGCTTCACGGTTGATTAGTCGTTCCATCGGGGAATCTTTCCTTGACTTTGCCGCGGGTGAGCCGTATAAAGGCACGGTAATCCAATGCTACCGAAGAGGTTAACTCGAGATGAACAAACATGGAGAACTGGACAGCTTGCACGTTACCGTGGTGGCCGAGGACTCTGTGCTCTACGAGAGTCCTTTTTTAGGCCAGCATGGATTATCGCTGTTTCTCGAAGCCCGATGTGGACCGAACACGAGAAATATCATCGTCGACGTAGCCCAAAACCCGGAGGCTCTACTTCAGAACATGAAGCTTCTCGGCATTCAACCCGAATCGATCGACACGATCGTGATCACCCATTGTCACTATGACCATACTCAAGGACTGGTCCGGATCCTCGACACGATACACAAGAGCGACGTGCCGGTGGTCGTACACCCCGACCTGTTTCGTCTGAACTTCGTAGAGGAACCCTATCTCAGACACGTGGGGGTTATGACAGGTGATACCCGAGAAAAGATTGTTTCGGCCGGAGGCAGGCTTTTCGAAACCCGCCAGCCTCTTCAGATCATGACCGGACTTTTTACCAGCGGCGAGATAGAGAGAAAAACGGATTTCGAGGAAGTCGGTATAGCTCTAAAGACGATAGAGGGGGGGAAGATCATCGAGGACACGATGCCCGACGACCTGGCCTTGATCGCCCGTATCCGGGAAAAGGGTACGGTGATACTCACCGGCTGCAGCCACGCCGGGGTGGTCAACATCTGCCACCAGTGTAAAAAGATGACGGATCAGCAACCGATCGAGACGGTGATCGGCGGTTTTCATCTGGTCGAAGCCTCGACGGAGCGTATCATCAAGACGGTCAAAGCCCTGCAGCAGCTGAAAATAGGCTCCGTTCTGGCGGGCCACTGCACGGGTTTTCGCGCTCAGAGCGAATTGTTCAAAGTATTCGGTGAGCGGTTCACACCACTGCGCACGGGCATGCGCATTGGGTTCTGATCGGAGAAGGCCGCCCTGTTGGGCGGCCTTCTGCAGTTTTCGAGCATTTTCACTCGCCCGTGCATGGTCCCTGCAAGGCAGCGGGGTTCTAGCTGAAATAGCGTTCCCGCGGCCATTCGTTCATAAGCTTTCCGATTTCTTCTTTCTTTGAGAAGTAGCGAATCAGATAGATAACCAGACCTACGGCCATCCAGATCGCGAAGTACAGCAACGCCCTCCACCCCTGTAGATACAGAAGGTATAGAGAAACGATGATGCCGATCACCGGAAATACCATGAACCACTTCTTTCCGTACATGCCCGGAAGTTTGCCGTACAGCTCCGGATACTTCCGCGGTGCCATCAATACACCTACATGGGTAATGGTCCAGTTGTAGAGGAACATGGCCACGATTAGTTCAGCGACCAGCTGGATCGAGCCGGTTACGATCAAAATACCGGCGATCACCACCGTGGCGATCAAGGCTATGGCGGGTATGCCGAAACGGTTGATGCCGGTTATCTTGCCGCCGAAGACTTTGTCGCGGGAGAGCCCGAAAAATATACGGGCGCCGACCGCTTGCTCGCCATTGTGGGAGGAGAGGATTGCAGCCCAGGCCACAATCACGATAAACACCACGCCGAAAGGTCCCATGAACGAGGAGGCCACCGTTGCATAGGGTGCATCCGAAGCGGCGAATTGATCCCAGGGGATGATAGCCGTGGACACGAAAGCCGACACGACGTACAGCACCGCGGGCACCAGAGCACCGAGGAGGATACCCCAGGTGATGGTCTTGGTCGGATTCTTCGCTTCTTCACCGAGGTCGGCTGCCAGGGTAAGCCCGGCGTAGGAGAAGATCAGCAACGAAGCTCCCTTCATCACACCGCCGAACCCCATCGGTGCTCCCATCCGGATATTCGCACCTTTCATGTGCGGCAGACCCCAGATGATGTAGATGACCATACCGGCGACCATGAACAGGAACAGGATGTTCTGAACGATCGAAACGGTCTTGACGCCCAGCAGGTTGATGACGAAGAACACCACAAGCACAATCAGGGCGCCCCACATTATCGGGATCTGCGCGCCGATGTTCGGCAGGGCGTTCACGTACGAGATGAAGGCCTGGGCTGTTATGGCGATCGGACCGATCAACGCCAGCCACATACCCCATCCCGACAAAAAGCCGAGCGGTTTGCTGACGATGCGGGTCGGATACACGTAGCTCTCTCCTCCCTCTACAGGGTAGAGGAAGTTGAGGAATATCGTGCTCAG
>CAZPQC010000137.1:0-9968 GCA_964588525.1 uncultured Spirochaetaceae bacterium | reverse complement strand
AGAATTTCCGCCGGGTCCTTTCCCCGCTGGAGACGGATGACCTCAGTTGGGAGATCCTGCTGCTCGCAGAGCAGGATCGTGCGTTCGGCGGCACGGATCCCCGCCTCGTCGGTATCGAACAGCAGCAGCCCCCGGGGGGCGTATCGTTTCAGCCGGCGTATCTGCTCCGCGGTGACCGCGGTTCCCAAAGGAGCGACGCAGTGGCGCACCCCCGCCTGCCAGAGGGCCAGCACGTCCAGATACCCCTCGACCAGGACAAAGGCCTTCTCCCGGCGCACATCCTGGTACACCCCGGGGGCTCCGTACAGGGTCTCCCGTTTTCGAAACCACTCGGTTTCCGGTGAGTTGAGATACTTGGGTTGAACAGCGGAACGCAGGGCGCGGGCACCGAAAGCCACGACCTCATTGCGGTGATTGCGAATGGGGAACACGATACGCCCTCGAAACAGGGCCGTCCCTTCCCGGCCGCTGAACAGCCCGGAAGCCTTGAGGAACTCTTCGGAGAATTTCTTTTCCCTCAGGAATTTGTACAGCCAGGACGCCTGCGCCGGGGCGTAGCCCAGCTCGAAGGCGCTCCAGGTCTCCTGAGCCAGGCCTCTGCTCTGCAGGTAGGAACGCGCCTTGGTCCCTTCAGCGTGGTTCATCAGCAGATGCTGGAAGGTTCCGCTGACCCTGCGGTACAGCTCCAGATAGGCTTCTCTGCGTTTGCTGTCCCCCTCCTCGACTTCGATCTGCACACCCGCTTTTTCGGCCAGCAGCTTTACCGCTTCGACAAAGGAAAGCTTCTCCATCTCCATCACGAAAGTGAAGAGGCTCCCCCCCTTGTGACAGCCGAAGCAGTAGAACACCGACTTGTCCGGGTCCACGGTGAAGGAGGGGGTTTTCTCGGAGTGGAAGGGGCACAGACCCCAAAGCCGGCCCCCCTTCTTCTCCAGATGGACGTACTCCGACACTACGGCCTGCATATCGAGTCGGTCTGTAATTTGGCCGAGGATATGATCCGGTATTCTCAAAGTGTGTGAACTAGCCTCCCGATCCTACCCGCTTCAGATAGTAGTACTTGGCCCAGTTGTGCTCCTTCAGATCCTCCGAGAAGTAGTGCTCCCCGGTTTCCGGATTTTTGAGGACGAAGTAGTAGTACCCCGTATCCGCCGGGTGGAAGGCAGCCTCCAGAGCGACGGCTCCGGGGCTGGAGATCGGCCCCGGCGGCAAGCCGGCCCACCTGTAGGTGTTGTAGGGGGAATCGATGCGCTTGTCCTCGGCACTCAAGAACTCCGGGTGCGGTTTATCCTGGATGTCGGTGATGATATATCCCAAGGTCGCGCAGGACTCCAAGCCGATATTGTAGTCCAGGCGATTGTAGAATACCGAGGCGATCAGTGGCGCCTCCTCGCTCCTTCGATACTCACGCTCCACGATCGAAGCCATGATGACCCGCCGGTGCAGGCGTTCCCGGTCCCACTGGAGCGCCTCCGGGGCGATATCCGCCAATCGCCGGAAGAAATTCTCCACCATCTCCTCCACCACTCCGTAGGCCGGATAGCCTCGGGGGAAGAAGTAGGTATCGGGAAACAGATAGCCCTCCAGGTTCTCCGCGGGAATCCCGAATTGATCGAGCAGTGAGGGCGAAGAGGCCGCTTCAAGGAAATCCTCTCTGTCGGCGATCCCCTTGTCTTCCATGTAGCGGGCTATCTTCTTCAGGGTCCAGCCCTCCGGAATCGTGAGCTTGACCTGCTCCTGATAACCTGCCACCAGGAGATCGTGCACGTCGACCATCGAATCCCCCGGCAGAATCCGGAAGTACCCGTTTTTAAAGGCCGTCTCCGTGCTGTTCAGCCGGCTGAACAGCAGGAGCAGCAGGCGAGATCGAATCAATCCCTCCAGCTCCAGCCGTTCGGCGATTGTCGACAGATTCTCCCCCCTCAGCACCTTGAACACGGTGCCCTCGGCGGGTATCTGGGGGGAGGGCGTGTTGAGATAGTACACGGTTGCCCCGCCCGCCGCAAGCGCAACCACCGCCGCAATCAGGAATACCCCGATTCCTCTAACGAGTCTTCTTGCCATGGAAACTACTCTAAGTTAGCGCTTGATCAGGATAAACTCCACCCGCCGGTTCTTCCAACGGTTCTCCTCGTCATCGAAGGGAACTATCGGGTTCGAACCGCCCAACCCGATCACGGATATCCGGTTTCCGTCCAATCCGAGTTTGACCAAAGCCTGCTTGACCGCCTCCGCCCGGGCCAGGGAAAGAGGAATCAGCTCCTCCTGGTTCTCCTTCTTCGCCTCCGCCTCGCTCCAGTAGCGGGTTATGTTGGCGTGCCCTTCGATGCGGATCTGATAGGCACTGTACTTCTTGAAGATCTCGAACAGCCGCTGCAGGGTCTTGTCATTTCTGGCGGCCTTCTCGATGTCCGTTACCGCCATCAAATCCGCCGAGTTGGGCGGGAAGGTGATGCTGGCTATGCGGATCTTCAGCTTGTCCCCTTCCCGAATCACGAGTACATCCACGGGGATCAATTTCTCTATCGTCACGGAGTTGCGCAGTTTGTCCCGGATGGTTACCCTGAGGGTGTAGTCCTCCGCCGACTGCACGAGCTCCCCGGTATCGGACAGCCCGTCCCAGAGAATGCGTTCGGAAGGTGTCCCCTTACCCGTGTAGGTGAGAAAGGCGCTTCCCACCGGGTCCAGGATTTCCAGGCGCCATTCTTCGATTGCCGACAGGTCCGTGACCTTCATGGTGATGAACAGCTCGTCATCCACCCCGTCATTGTCCGGAGAGAACGGCTGGGGGGAAACCGAGAGATCGATCCGCGGAGCCGACACGTCCAGTTTGAAGGGCGTGCTCTTGGCCTGGGGCCTGTTGCCCTTGAAGTAGTTCACGGTTATGACGGCGGTGTACACCCCTTCCCGGGCCAGGCTGCCGTTGCTGCGCCCATCCCAGGTGATGGCGGCGGGAATCTGTCCCGTACCGTTGAAGGTCTTCTGCACCGCCCCCTGCTCGTGCACCATCTCCAGGGTCCAGGACTGGATTCCGTCGGTGAGACCCACGTAGGGTTTGAACTCGATGGAATCGCTGAAACCGTCGCCGTTCGGGCTGAAGCCGTCGCCGGAGGCGGTGACGAATACCGAGGTGACCCGGGTATCGATCTGCAGACCGCGGAGTTCTTTGGAGACACTATTGCCGGCCTGATCGGTGCTGCGGATCGTGTAGCTGTAGGAACCATCGGGAATCTTGTTCCCGTTCTCATCTTTCCCGTCCCACTGGAAATCCACGGCCTTGCCCTTCCAGTAGTAGCTGCGCACGACCTCTGCCTTTGCGTTGCGGAACTCCCCTTCCCAGAGCACCTCATCACTGGAGCTCTGGCGCACGGGAAGCTTGTCTTTCAGCTCATCCCCGTCCGGGCTGAACAGGCTGTACTCCGCGGAAAGTTCGATCGTCGGGGCCTTGGTATCGATTCTGAAGGGCGCCGTGCGTACCTCGTGGTGATCCCCCTTCTGGTAGTCCAGGATCAATTCCGCCTGGTACGCTCCATCCGCCAGCCTGCGACCGCTTGAATCCAATCCGTCCCAGGCGAAATCCTGGGGCGGCCGGTTCTGCCCCTCCATCTTCCGTAGAATTTGTCCGTTCGTGTCGAGGATGCGCAGCTCGTAGCGAGACACACCCTCGGTAACCTTGAGCCTGGGTTGGATAGTGACCCTATCCTTAACGCCGTCGGCATTGGGACTGAACACGCCCAAATCCGCCGACACGAAGACCTCTGTGGCCTGGGTGTTGATCTCGAAGCGGACCTTCTTGGACGCTCCCGAGTTGCCCGCCCGGTCCGTTGCCTTGAGGGAGTAGAAGTAGATCCCGTCGGCGACCAGCTCCCCCTGGTCGGCCCGGCCGCCCCACTCGATCTTGGCGTCCGCCCGCCCGCGCCAGGAGTAGCTGCGCACCATGCGGCCGTCGATATCCTCGATGATACCGCTCCAGAGGGTTTCCTCCGAGGTCTCCTGGTACAGTGTGACCACGTCCTTGTTCCCGTCTCCATCCGGCGAGAAGATAGCCAGATCGGCGCTCACCGTGGCCGAAGGAGCGGTGAGATCGATGGTGAACTGGGGCGACTCGGCCGTGGGATTGTTTCCATTTATGTAGAGCACTTCCAGCTGCCCCAAGTAGGCGCCTTCGGGCAGCACGTTGCCGCCGTCATCCCTGCCGTCGAAGGCAATCGTCTTGGAGATCGACCGGGTGCCGCTGATGGTTCTTCCTGCCTGTCCGCCGCTGCCGACCACCTCCAGCTTCCAGTTCTCGATACCGGTGGTGACCGGTACGTCCAGGGTGAACTGGATCGCGTCCTTGTTGCCGTCGCCGTTCGGCGAGAAGTAGGAATCGGTTATGGTTATGTTGATCGGGGTGGCCTGGGTGTTGATCAGGATGTTGTCGATGGCCGCTTCATTGGAGTTGCCGGCCCGATCCGTGGCGCCAATCCGGTAGGAGTAGACGCCGTCGGCTGAGAGAATGCCCGCATCGTTCGTACCGTTCCACTCGAAGGAAGCGGGCTGGCTGTTCGCCCAGGTGAAGGAGGCGACCTGCTGCCCCTCGGTGTCGCTGATCGAAGCGCTCCACAGCAGCTCCTCCGAGCCGCTCTGCTCGATCGGCAGGGTGTCCTTGTTGCCGTCGTTGTTCGGGGAGAAGATCAGGTACGGGGCCTGGGCGGTGATCTGCGGAGCGGTGTTGTCGACGATCACCGTACCGGAGGCGCTCTCTCCGTGATTGTCATTGTCGTCCCAGGCTTCGACCTTGAAGGTGTAGGTGCCGTCGGCAACCACGGTCCCAGCGTCGGAGCGGCCGTCCCAGCGAATCTGCTCCGGCACGGTGATTCCGGTTTTCACGTAGACCAGTCGGGCCAGGACGTTCTTGAAGGTTACGTTTTCCGGCCTCTCGTCCTTATTGACGATCTCCCGCACCTGGTTGCCCGCGCTGTCCAGGACGACGAAACGGTAGCCCTTGACGAAACGCTGGTCGGTAATGCCCAGGGATTTTACCAGGTCGTCCTGGACGCCGTCGAAGTTCGGAGAGATGTACTGCTGATCCGTGTTGAGGGTGATCTCCGGTGCCTGCCGGTCGATCTGACCCCTCGCCAGGTTGGCGCCCAAGCCGGCCGCCCAGACGTTGTTGTACAACGGGGCTCCAGCTGCAGTGATCTTCAGCTCGCTCTGGCTCTCCTTCACCGAGGTGCCCAGCTTGACCGAGGCCCCGAAGGACACGGGAGTCCGCATGTCGCCTGAACCGAGCTCGTCCACCGCGATCGTGCTGCCCAGGTGAAGAAACACGCGGTCGGCGATGGCCAGCTCGGTCCCCAGGTTCAGGGTCACGTTTTGAAAGCTCGGCAGGGACACATCCGAGTGCCAGGACCAGATCAGCCGCTGCCTCTGCAGCACGTCGAAGCTCAACCCGGCTGCTGGGGTGAAGGGCGCATACAGACCGGTGTAGGGGTCGGCCGGGGCGGCGTCTACCGGCACCATCCCTTTGCCCAACCCGCGCAGCGCGATGCCCCAGCGGAGGTCCTTCATGAAACCGACGTCTCCGGGCAGGTGGACGAAGCCCAAGTCCGCGCCCAAGCCCCAGTCCTCAGCGCCGTACTGGCCCTGGAGGCCCAAACCGATGAGCAGCTTGGGAAACAGATCCTTGGCGAAGGCTACATTGGCGCTGAAGTGGCTTCCCAGCTGGATCGCATTGAAATCCGTCGACAGGAAATGGGCGCCGGCGCTGATCACCCCTGCCCGGGTCGGCCAGATGAACCCGCCGTTCACCGCGTGACCGTTCCAGCCGGAATCCGGCGAAACGGTGCCGATCAAACCGATGTAGCTGACCTCCAGGGTCCGCCGCTGGGTATCCCCGGCGGCCGCTGGATTCAAAGCAGAGGCGGCCGGGATCCCTCCGGCAACCGAATCGGCTCCCCCGGCCAGGAAGACCGGGGAGAACAGGTCGAAGGGCAGAGTCACGCTTCCCGGAGCCGGATTGTACTGTGCAAAGGCGGGGATCGATATCAGAGCAATCAGCACTGCAAGCACACACACTTTCTGTTTCATGTCGTACCTCTGTCGCGTTTTTTTCTCGGCCGAACGGCTACAGCTGCAGCCACATCGATCGGCGGGTTACTCTAAATTTATAGCCCCGGAACTTCAAATTCAAATCTTTTTATCAGCGCTCATCATGGTAGCGCTCCCGGATGCTTTCGAACTCATCGATGGTCAGCTCCTGATAAAGGCCTCGTTCCAGTCGATCCAGAAGCTGCAGCAGGGTTTCATCCAGCTCCGTCTCCCTGTCTTTGAGCATCAGATAGACGGCCAGTACCTCCCGCCCTTTGAGCAGGAACTCAGAAATCAAGTTCCATCCCCTCCACTGCCAGCAGCACGCGGAACTCCTTCTTGCCCAATCGCGCCCGGTACCACTCGGCGGAGTTGAGCATCCGGTAGATCTTGCGGTCATCGTACAGCGGCTCGTGATGGAACAGGACGAGGGTTTTGATATTCCACTCCGCGGCAAAATCGACGGCCATGCTGTGGGAGGTGTGCCCCCAATCGTACTTCTCGATCGCCTCCCCCAGCGTATACTGGGAGTCGAGTATGAGCAGCTCCGTATTTTCGAAAAACCGGCTGTTCTCCGGGGTTCTCTTGAAATCCTCCGGCGACAGTTCGGTGTCCGTCGAGAAGATCATGCTTCTCCCATTATGGGACATCCTGTAGGCTACGCTCCCGCCGGGATGGCGCATGTTTTTCCAGTGGATCTCCACCCCCCCTAGCCGGCTAACCGGCGTTTTCAGGTGGATGTAGCGCTTTTGCGAGGCCATGGCATCCAGATCCACGGGGAAATAGGGAGGCACCATCTGGCCGCGGATAATCTCCTCGAGATTGTCTTTCGGACTGTAGAAGTAAAGGGTGCTGTCCTTCGAGTAGCCCGCCGGGCTGAAGAAGGGGAGCCCCTGCAGATGATCCCAGTGGAAGTGGGTGAAAAAAATGTGAAAATCCCTGATTTTCCTGGTTTGTTGATTGACCATCGCCGCCAGCTCCCGAATGCCCGAGCCGGCATCGATGATGATCAGCGGGGTATTCTCCGCGTGGATGCTCAGGCAGGTGGTGTTTCCACCCACGGTGCCGAAGATATACGGGGGCAGCTTGGCCAGGAACGCCTCCCGGCTCTCCGCCGACTCCAGATCGGAGGGACGGATGCGGGCGACCGTCGCGGCAATCCTGCTTTTCAACTGCTGTTGGGTAAGAGGGGTGGGAATAGAGCCCCGGACGCCCCAGAACTTGACTTTCATTCGATCTCTGAAAACTCGGACAAAAAACGACTCTCCTCCGCCATGCGAAGCCATCGTTCGATCTCCCGCCGCGAGTGCATCCGTCCCTGCCCTACTCCTGGACACGCGCTTTTGAGCTGTTCCCAGGCGCGGCGTGAGACCAGATTACCACTCCAGAAGGGGTAGCTTCTACATTGCATCGGCCGAAACCGGTATACACTGCATCCGTCTTTCTCCCAGAAGATGCAGTCATAGTTCGATTTTTCGATCAGGCTGATTCGATGTATTCCGCTGAAATTGACCTCCCGGCAGTACCGGCTGAAAAAAATCTCGAGCTCAAATCCCGTGGCGACGAGCAGTCTCCGGACATCCGTTTCGCTCAAGAAAACGTAGCCGGGGGAATGGCGGCAGCAGTTGGAGCAGCGAACACAGCTGAAGCGCAGTCCCCCGGCGTAGAACGGACCTTCCCTGCCCTCGAAACGCCGGTCAACGTATCGCTTGTCACTGGATCGGTTGAACGAAAAGATTGATCACTCCTTCCCGGGCCACTCGTCGGTGATAAAAAAAACCTTCTCCGCGAAAGAGAAGGTTGTCTGGGGAGAGAAGGATTCGAACCTTCGAAGGCTGAGCCAACAGATTTACAGTCTGCCCCCTTTGACCACTCGGGAACCTCCCCATTCGTGGCCGAAGAATACCGAATGGGCCCTGGTTTGTCAACTGCCGGCAAACTGCTCCGGCGCACACGTGCGGTGCGCCGGCCGCCGGGAGCCCCGGCCGCCGACGACCTCCAGGTCGCGGGCCAACCGACCTCCCGGCGAGCTCGCCGCTGCGCTCGGGGCGCTAGAACCTGTACAGGAGTCCCAGGACCCCGCGGCTGTAGCCCCAGTAGTTGTACTCGCCGTAGATGGCGAACTTGTCGTTGACGTAGAAGGCCGTACCCTCGGTATTGGCTAACGTAATCCGGAAGTCATCGAGCGTTGTAGTGTAGCCCGAGGCCCAGGTGTAGTAGTAAAACCCCACCCCCACACCCGCGTAGAAGTCGAACTTCTGGAGGAAGTCGGGGATATCCAGACCCTTGAGACCCACGTGGCCGGTTACAAAGCCCGCGGCACCATACGATGACCAGTAGTCGCTGTAGAAATTGACCGCGCCCTTCACGGCGACGCCGGCGGCAAGCGGGAACACGTCGCCTAGCTTCCAATCGCCCCAAATCCACTCGACCCCTGGTATGACCGTAATCCCCCAGCCGAGGCCTACGCCGACAAAGGCCGAGAAGTCGCCTTTGTGGACCTGTCCCTCCCAATTCTCAGTCTGCGCGAAGGTTGTGGCCGGTATGGCCAGCAGCAGCACCGCCAGAACTAGCCCAAGTGCCAATTTTTTCATTGTGTCCTCCTGTTGAAGATGATGGTCCGGACGTGAATCGATACGTCTCGGTGACCGTTTGGCTACCTGCTATGGTAGCGTTGCCCCCAAGTGTACGTCAAGTACCGATTCGAGATAAGTGTAGCGACATCTGCGCGGCTGGATAGCCACCTCCCGGATTCGAACCGGGGACCCCGAGAGTATGAGGTATGTCTCATGCCGGTCTATGGGAATCCGTATCGACTGCTTCTGCCACCAGAAGGACTAGACCGGGAAGAGTTTCTTGAACGGAACCGCCGACCTAGTGTTCAACCGTGAAACAGCCGATCCACGAGTTCTGACTTCGTGACGCCGATCACTCCTGCGACATCGGCCAGAATGCTGTTTAAAGTGCCTATCTTTATCGAATCGTGGTTGGGAACAGTTTAACGATGAGCTCCATTTGGATGTGTGGCTTCCAACCATAGGTGACTCCCTTGCTGAGGAGTGACTTCGTATTCGAGCCACTCAAGGAGTCGGCACAGCTGATTTGCTGAAAGATCCCGAGGGATCCTAGGCATACGAGATTATCTGATCCCGCACGAAGTGGAGGCGTATGACCGGCGGTATCTCCGATTCGTCGTCGAAATGACAACGCAGCGCATCTTTGACGTTGCTCTTGAGCTCGGCCTCCGTGCCCCCCTCAGTGAATATCGACTCGTCCAGTGCTCGTGCAGAATACCCACCTTCAGGATCTTCCTCGACCAAAAAGACTATCTCGCTCATTAGCGCCTCCGTCTAACCGCCGGAAAACAAGATTTCACTATGATATTATAGCAATCCCGGTTACGAGTTGCCAAGATAGAAAAGCTTTTGAGCGAGGTGTAAACAGCATCTTCATTAGATATTGGCGTTTTCCCAACAGTAAGGCATCGCACAACGACAAACAGAATGAAGAGGAGACCTAGTGAAACTACTACGCCTTTCTTATACATCATTGTGATCCTTTCAAAGATATTTCATGGGCTCATAACAAAGATCTAGTGCTTAAAGGCGAACGACGAGATGATACCTAAAGTGTAATTCAGTTGACTATTTGTAAGCAATTTTTTCTTATGTGTTCTAGATAAGTGGGAATTTCTTTGGGGATATGGGGAACTTCACTATTTGCCCACTATAGCGGCGACACCCTCCCAGGGACCATCGGGACCTTCGGAAGTATACACTCCAGTTTACAACGATTTGTACCCATGTTTCTTAATATGGTGACTAACAGAGTCAGCAAAATTAGTAGTGTCCGTATAATGCTGTAATTTCGAGGGTCTTTGAAGGATAGAAAAGGCC
>CAZPQC010000136.1:3828-10024 GCA_964588525.1 uncultured Spirochaetaceae bacterium | reverse complement strand
GAGACCGGCGCTCTAGCCAATTGGAGCTACTGGCCTACGAAGATCGCTGTTACTTTATCTTGGTTTCCCGGTGCAAGGTGTGCTTTCTGTCAAACTTGCAGTACTTTTTGAACTCCAGTTTCCCCTGGATGTTCCGTTTGTTCTTAGTGGTTGTATAATTCCTGCGGTCGCATTCGCTACACTGCAGAGCAACGAGCTCAACCGTCTTCCCTTTTGCCTTCGCCATCCGCTCCTATCCTTCCCGATATTTTGAGTACCCCGTCCGTCGTGACGCAACCTCTTCTATTATCAGATTGGATGGTTGCGTCATCCTCGGCCGGGCATTCGCCCGACCTCGTAATTGAAAGAACTCTCGAAATATAATAAAAATCCCCCATTTCTGTCAATGGCATAATTTTCGCATTGTCTCCACTCGAACAACTCGCCGCTGTGCCTTCAAGCCGCCGCCTGGCCTGCTTTCTGCCCCTCGCGAAGGTGGAGTTGACTTCGGGGAATCTTTTTTTCTGCCAGCCTCCGATCGGAATTGAACCGATGACCCCCTCCTTACCATGGAGGTGCTCTACCAGCTGAGCTACAGAGGCAGTTAATTCTTTTTTATATATAGAATTACGCTAAAAATCGGCAGATATACTACACTATTTCCCCGCTTTTGTAAAGGTACCTACCCGCTATATTTTAATTTAATCACAAAAACCTTGACAATCAATCGATTCGACCCGAGGATGGTGCCAAAAGGAGGGTACCGTGTCTGTCCGTATCGTAGAAGTATCGAAGGCCGAAGAAAAAAAGATTTTTTCGCACCTACCCTACCGACTCCATAGCCGGCACCCGGGATGGATCCCTCCGCCGCGCCCGATGGAGAGAAATTACATAAACCCGCGCAAAAACCGGCACCTGACCCATGCGGATACCCTCTGTTTGCTGTCCTACACCGATGGCCTGCCCAGCGGTCGCATCATGGGCTTGATCAACCACGAGCTCAGGGAGGTCGAAGAGAAGCGACAGGCCCGTTTTTGCAGCTTCGAAAGCATCAACGACGAACAGACGGCCTCAGGCCTCTTGTCTGCCGTCGAAGCCTGGGCAAAAAAGCGGGGAATGGTCAAAATCATCGGACCGATTGGATTCACGAATCAGGACCCTCAGGGGTTCATCATTGAAGGATTCGAGCAGCGGCCGGCTCTGAATACAATCCACAATTTCGACCACGTTCCTGCCCTGTTGGAGAAAACCGGTTATTCCAAAGAGTTGGACTACCTCACCTACAAGATCCCGATCCCCGAAAAAGCCCCGGATTTGTACTACAGACTGGCGCCACGGGTGCTGCAGCGAAACAAGGTAACACTCTTGGAGTTCAAGAAAAAAAAACAGGCCAAGATCTACCTGCCGAAGATGCTTCGGCTGATGAACGAAACGTACAGAAATCTCTACGGCTTCGTGGTGCTCAGCGACGAGGAAATCGAAAGGCGCACCGCTACGTACCTGCGAATCATGACTCCGGAGTTTTTCAAGATACTGCTCGACGAAAAGGAAGAAGCGGTGGCATTCATCTTCGGAATCCGGGATATTACGGAAGGGATCCGAGCGGCCGGAGGCAGGCTGTTCCCCCTCGGCTATCTCAAGATCCGGTACGAACAGAAAAGGGCGAGGAGGTTGGATCTTCTCCTGGGGGCGGTCAAGGAGGAGTATCAAGGTCGGGGACTCGATGTGATGATGGCGCTGGCCATGTTGAAAAGTGCCCAGGCGAGCGGTATCGAGTACGCCGACAGTCATCATGAGGCGGAGAGCAACACCCTGGTCCAGGCGGAGATGAAACGCATGGGCGGTTTCGTGTACAAGCGGCACCGGATTTTTCAGAAAGCGCTGTAACATGCCCATCCAAACTCTGGTGAAAGATTTTGTTCGCGTCGGGCTGTCCTCGAAGGACTTCTACAGCGTGATCAACGGGGTGTACCGGCGTTTCTACGGCGAGGAGCTCATGCTCCACTACCCGATATGCCGGCGCAGGGGAGAGGGTCTCCTCCAATGCCAAAAGAACCTGACCGATTACTGTCTTTCCAAAATGCCGGATCTCCGGGAGCAGCAGGTTCTGGAGATCGGCTGCGGAAACGGGGTGCAGAGCGCCTATATCCTGGAGAGCTACAAACCCGCGCGGATCACTGCGGTAGATCTGAGCCGAGCCAACATCGCGATCGCCCGCAACCGCCCCATCCCTCCGGATCGCCTGCACTTCCTGTTGGATGATGCCCAGGAGCTTGCCTACATCAAAGACCAGTCGATCGATACGGTCGTCAATATCGAAAGCGCATTCCACTACCCGGAAAAAAGCCGTTTTCTGGCTCAAATCCACAGGGTGTTGAAACCGGGCGGGCGCTTCCTCATCGCCGACATCCTCAACAGGGGAGAAAGCGGGTCGAAAACACTGTCTTTCTGGCAGAGACGCATGAATCTGAATCACTGGACACTGGAGGAATACCGGAACGGCATACGGGCAAATGGCTTGCGGATCAATCACCAGGAAGACATAACCCCGCTGATCCTGCACGGATACCGCAACACCCGCATCTGGAGCAGAACCTTCCTGGCCCAGAGTCTGATTCCCGCATTGATAGGCTATAGCTGGGGCAAAGCCATGGTCGCCGTCAACTGCCTTCTCCTCCTGACGCTTCGCCGCTACTACCTCTTTGTAGGCGAGAAAAGGCATGTTTAAAAAGAAAATCAGAGTCTCCAACAGTCATATAGGAGGCTTTCTGCTTCGCAACAACGCACTTGCATTGTCCTCGGCCGTCGGTTCCTATTTGAAATTCCGGTAGAACAGCAGCAGGGATCCGCCGTACAGGCGCCGGTCGGACAGATGCAGCTGCCCGCCGGCGGATGACGGGGATTGCGCCGAAGCGGCGGCATCCCCCGAGCCAATAACCCTGGGAAAGTGCTGCTCCTCCTCTTTGAACAGATGGATGATCAGGGTTCCACCCTCGGCCAGGATCTGCCGCGCCGCGATCAGCTGTAACACCTCCAGCTTTCCCCTCTGCCGGTACGGCGGGTCGAGGAAGATCCGATCGAAGCGGCGCCTGACCCGGCGAAGGTAGTGCTCCACCGGCAGTAGTTGCAGCTCGGTCTGCTCCTGGACGAAGCCCAGATTGCGCTCCAGGACCGCGCGCTTGCCCCGGTCCTTCTCAACGAATACCACCGGCTCGGCGCCCCGGGAGGCTGCTTCGATCCCCACCGACCCGGATCCGCAGTACAGATCGAGGAAGGAGCAATCCCGAATATCCCCGAGCACGGCGAACAGGGATTCCCGCATCCGGTCCATAGCCGGACGGATCACCCCCGGGGGAACGACCAGTTTTCTTCCTTTATACACTCCACCGGTAATCCTCACGCCAACGCCCCCTGTACCTCGAGCACCTCCCTCAAGGCCCGGTTCTGCGGATCCAGCAGCCCCGGATCCCGGGCTAGGATCTCCCGGGCGTCTTCACGGGCAAGCAGAAACAGATCCCAGTCGGAAAGCAGGTCGGCGATCCCGAAGCGAGGGAATCCGGATTGTTTCTGGCCCAGGAACTCCCCCGGACCCCGGATCTTCAAATCCTGCTCGGCTATCTGGAATCCGTCCGTCGAGTTCATAATCGCTCTAAGGCGGGCAACCCCCGTCTCCGTGAGACTGTTGCTGTAGATCAGAAACGCGTAGGACTGCCTCTCGCCCCGGCCTACCCTGCCCCGAAGCTGATGCAGGTTGGACAGCCCGAACCGCTCGGCATGTTCGATCACCATGCAGCTGGCCCGCGCGACATCCACGCCCACTTCGAGCACACTGGTGGCCACCAGGATATCGATTTGCCCCCCGGCGAACTCGTGCATGACCCGGATCTTCTGCTCCTCGGCCACCCGGGAGTGGATCAGGGCCAGGCGAAAATCGGCAAATGCCCCATTCTTCAAACTCTCATACATCCGCTCGGCGTCCTTGAGATCGAGGGCATCGGATTCTTCGATCAGGGGATACACGAAGTAGGCCTGGCCGCCGCAGGATACCTCCTGACGCACCCTATCGTAGACCTTGGCCTCGTTTCCCTGGCGGGCTAAATGGGTGATCACCGGTTTGCGGCCCCGGGGCAGGGTCCGAATCTCCGAAACGTCGAGCTCTCCGAAAGCGCTGAGGGCCAGGGTGCGGGGAATCGGAGTGGCGCTCATCAGCAGCAGATCCGGATGTTCCCCCTTGACCAACAGAGCCTGGCGCTGAGCAACTCCGAAGCGCTGCTGCTCGTCCACGATCACCAAGCCGAGCCGCCTGTAGCGCACTTCCTCGGAGAAAAGAGCATGGGTGCCGATCAGCAGATCGATCTCCCCGGCCTCGAGACTGTCCAGAAGCAGCCGCCGCGGGGCGCCCTGAACCGCGCCCGACAGGAAGGCTACGCGAACTCCCAGCGGCTCGAGCAACTGCGCGGCGTTGTCTCCGTGCTGGCGGGCCAACAGCTCCGTCGGTACCAGCAGCGCCGCCTGTTCCCCGGCCTCGATCACCGAAACAGCCGAGGCCAGAGCAACCAGGGTTTTGCCGCTGCCCACCTCTCCCTGCAGCAGCCGTGCTCCCGGATGGGGGGCGAACAGATCCGCCTCGATCTCCTGCAGGACCCGCAGCTGATCGGCGGTGAGGGCAAAGGGCAGGCGATCCAGCAGAGCCCGCTTCAGGGCTCCCGGGGGGCGGCTGCGGGAGCGCTCGATGGAAGCGCGGATCAGCCTGCTGCGGCCCAGCGCGATCTGGTAGTGCAGCAGCTCCTCGTAGACCAGGGTCTTTCGGGCCCGGGCGATCTGCTGCATTGACTCGGGAAAATGGATTGCCTCCAGGGCTGCGCGCTTGGGCAGGCAGTCCCGCCGTTCCCGCAAGGAAGGAGGAAGCTCTTCGCTCAAATCCGGCCGAAGGATCTCCAGTGCTCGGCGCATCAGCTGGCGGATCGCGTTTTGGTTTAAGCCCTCGGTCAGGGGATAGATCGGCAGAATCCGGGCATAATCGGCCCGCTCACGCCCCGGCTCATAGGCCTCGATTTCAAAATCACTCGCCTGAAGCTCGCCGCGGCGGCGTTGGAATCGACCCCACACCCAAAACCATTTTCCCGGTTGGAGAACCCCGGACAGGTAGCTGCGCCCGAAACAGAGCAGCGCCCCCCGGCCCGTCTCATCTTCGATTCCGACCTTCAAGATCTTTCTGTAGCCTCTTCCGATCCACGCGCGGGAGCGGACGCGAACCAGTACGTTCACCCGATCGGTCCGCTGCGCCTCAGCGAGGTTGTCCTTGTTACGGCGATCCTGATAGGACTTGGGATAATGACTCAGCAGATCAGCCAGGGTTCGAATACCGAGACGCTCGAGACGGCGTCGAAGCACCGGCCCGACGCCGTGAAGCTCCTCGACTCCCTCCCGGTACTCATGCAGATGCATCGCATCAGATCGGCAGATTAAAGAAAAACCTGACCAGCAACCCTAATAGAAATCCGCCCAGAAGGCGCACGACGAAGAGAAAGACGATTGTCAGGTACAGGTACTGACGATCCGAAGGCGGCTGCCGTAGGGGAAAGACACGGCGGACCAGGGACACCGCCGGTTCGACCACGAACCCAAGAGCGCCGCTGATCCGGGATCCCTGTGTCGAGGGCAGGGCGAGCAGAATCGCCCTCAGAACAGCCAGGATCAGAAACAGAACGAGCAGGAAGCTGGCGGCCGACCAAATTGCGCCGGTGACAACGCCCAGGAAGATACCGAGAGAGATCTTGCCGTAACGCCCGATTGAATCGATCACCCTGAGAACGACAACCAGGGTGAGGATCGCCGCCAGCGGGGTGAAATCGAACATCCCCTGCCGCAGGAAACGAAAGCGGGTGAACAGGGAAAGATACGGGTCGGTAACCCGGATCAGCAGGTCCCACGGTCTTCCGTAAACCGAACCCTGGAACCAGGATAGAATGATGCGCAGGGACAACAACAGAATATAAAAGTAGATAGCCGCAGTCAAAAATCGCCAGAACGTCACCTCTTTTCCTCCCCTCCTATCCGACTATAACGGTAGAATTCTATAGAAACGGGACTGCTCGGAGATACCGGATTCCGAGCACGTCTCGCGAAGCGCCTTTCTCGCCTGCGCTTCCCTGGCCTCATCCACCAGGACGTACAGGTCGGAAGGCTTGCTGGGATCTTCCCATTTTTGATGCAC
>CAZPQC010000136.1:0-3728 GCA_964588525.1 uncultured Spirochaetaceae bacterium | reverse complement strand
GCGGTAGTCCACCCAGCCGCCGAAGGCAAAGGCGGCCAGAAGACTTATCTTGTGGGCCGCATCTCCACCGCCGACATCCAGGGTTGGGTCGGCTTCGGCGAAGCCGGCATCTTGAGCCTGGCGCAAGGCTTCACTAAAAGGCAGCTGCTGCTCACTCATCCGGGTAAGGATGTAGTTGGACGTCCCGTTCAGGATACCCATGACCTTCTCGATCCGATTCCCCACCAGGCTCTCCCGAACCACCTTGATGATCGGGATTCCCCCGCCGACCGCGGCCTCGAATTTCAGGTAGACCTGTTTCGCCTGCGCCAGGGCGAACAGTTCCGCTCCCCGGAGGGCCAGGAGCGCTTTGTTCGCCGTGATGACATGTTTTCCCGCTTCGATTGCAGAGCGGATGATCTCATAGGCGACCTCGGTGCCCCCGACCAACTCGATCACAACCTGAATTTCTTCGTCTTCCACGATGCGGCGGTAGTCCTCTACCAGCAGCTGCCGGGGGACCACATCCCGAGCGGCGGCGATATCGATTTCCGCGATCCTCGCGATTTCCACGGCTGTACCCATCTTGCTGGCAAAATGGTTTCCGTTCCGGCTCATCAATTCGTAGAAGCCGCGGCCCACCGTGCCCAGACCCACGAGGCCGATCTTTACTCTTTCCATACGTCCTCCACCAGCGGATGTTCACGGACCTCCGCTAAAACCCGATCCTCGGCCGAAAGGGTGATGTGGGGAGAGGCCTTGATGACGATCTCCCCGCTGGCCCCATTGCCGCGAATGTGAAAATACACCCCGCAGTCTCCAGGTTTGCCGACTATGAAATCCCGCAAGCGCAGGAACTGTTCCTCGTTCACTTCCGCGGAGGCGAAGCGCAGGTGAACCGCCCGGGCTGTTCTCTCCCTCAACTCATCAGGATCGAGCAGGGACTCGACCAGCAGCTTGGGTTCCCCCCGGCTGTTGTCTATCCGCCCGCGCACCACCACCACGCTGTCCCCGACCAGCCGCTGTCGGGATTTTTCATAGACATCGGAGAACAGCACCAGCTCGACGGTGCCGCGGAAATCCTCCAATTGAGCGAAGGCCATCCGTCGGCCCGTTCTCGTCGTAATCTCCTTGATCTCCTTCAGAATGCCTATGACCGTATAGGTCCTCTGGGTGGAACAAGCCGTCATCCGGCCGAGATCGAGGTCACAGTGATTTTGTATGTGATTCCGATATTTGTCGAGGGGGTGGCCTGAAAAGTAAAAGCCGAGATTCTGCTTTTCATGGGTAAGCTTCTCGAGAGCCGGCCACGGGTCGCAGGGCTCCATGATCAGAGGTGATTCCTCCTCCTCGAGGGGATCGAACAAAGTGGTCTGGCCGTACTTCTGAATTTCCTTGTAGCTGTTCACGGTTTCCAGAATTCTGTCCAGATTGTGAATCAATACGGCCCGACCGGTTCCCAAACCGTCGAACAAGCCGCAGCGAATCAAGGACTCCACGACCTTTCGATTGACGGTTTTCAGATCCAAACGTTTCAAGAAATCCATCAGATCTTTGAACGCACCACCCCGGTTTCGCTCCTCCACGATATGGTCCACCGCCCCGCTGCCGACGTTCTTGATCCCACGGAGTCCGTACACGATCCTGCCGTCCCGCACCGTGAACTCCTGCTCGGACACATTGATATCCGGAGGTAGCACCTCCAATCCCATGGTCCGGGCTTCAGAGATGTACTCCGACAGTTTATCCGTGGAATTGATCTCGTTCGTCAGGTTGGCTGCCATGAACTCGGCCGGGTAGTTGGCCTTGAGGTAGGCGGTCTGATAGGCCAGCAGGGAGTAGGCTGCCGCGTGGGACTTGTTGAAACCATAGCCGGCAAAAGGCACTAGAAGCTCGAAGATCTTTTCCGCCTGGGCGCTGGAGTGACCCTTGGCCGCCGCACCTTTCAGGAATTTAACCTTTTGCCGGGCCATGACGTCTACCTTTTTCTTGCCCATGGCCCGGCGCAGGATATCCGCCTCTCCTAGCGAATATCCGGCAACCTGACGGGCGATCTCCATTACCTGTTCCTGGTACACGATGACCCCATAGGTCTCCTCGAGGATCGGCTCGAGCTCCGGCAAGGGGTACTGGATCCGCTTTTTCCCGTTCTTGGCGTCTATGAACTGGTCGATGTACTCCATCGGGCCCGGACGATACAGGGCATTCAAGGCGATCAGGTCTGAAATCGAGGTCGGCCTGGATTTCCTCAGGATTTCCTGCATGCCCTGGCTTTCAAACTGGAAAATACAGGTGCTGCGCCCCTCACCGAGAAGACGAAATGTTGCCTCATCGTTCTCGGGGATTCGATTGATATCTATGCTCACCCCGCGCCGCTCGAGCAGCCCAACCGTGTTCTTGATTACGGTGAGGGTCTTCAGGCCCAGGAAGTCCATCTTCACCAGTCCGCAGTCTTCCAGGTAGTCCATCGAGTACTGGGTTGAAACGGTCTCGGTCTTCGGATCCCGATACAGGGGAACGTAGTGGGTCAATTCCTGCTGGCCGATCACGATCCCCGCCGCGTGGGTGGAGGCATGACGATGCAGTCCTTCCAGCCTCAGACTGACGTCCAGAAGGTTCTTGTAGTTCTGGCCCTGCGAGCTCATATTGGCAAGCTCCGGATCCAGCTTCATGGCGGTTCGCAGATTCATCTTCGGCCCCATCGGCACCCTCTTGGCGATGGCGTCGGCCTCCGCGTAGGGAAAGTCCAGCACCCGGGATACATCCCGAATCACGGCGCGGGCCTTCAGCGACCCGAAGGTGATGATCTGCCCCACCCGGTCGCTTCCGTACTTGCGCAGCACATAGTCGATCACCGCCGATCGTCCCTCGTAGCAGAAATCGATATCGAAGTCGGGCATCGATACCCTCTCCGGATTGAGAAAGCGCTCGAACAGAAGTCCATACTTGAGAGGATCGATATCGGTAATCTTCAGGGAGTAGGCGGCAAGAGAACCGGCCCCGGAACCTCTGCCCGGGCCCACGGGGATGCCGTTCTCCCGGGCGAAGTGAATGAAATCCCAGACGATCAGGAAGTAACCCGTGTAGCCCATGGAGTTGATCACGGACAACTCGTAATCCAGACGCTCTCGGATCTCCCGCGATGGGTCGGGATATCGCTCCTGCAGCCCGCGATGGGCCAATTCGGACAGGTAACTCTCCAAAGTGTAGCCCCGGGGAACTTCGTAGTGCGGGAGCAGCGGACCCGGAAGGGGGATTTCCAGATTGCACATATCGGCAATCACCCGGGTGTTCTTCAAACTTTCGGGAAAATCAGGGATAGCCCGGGCCATCTCCTCCTGGCTCTTGAAATAGAACTCGGGGTAGGCGAACTTGAGACGCTTGCCCTCGCTGACCTTTTTGCCGGTTCCGATGCAGATCAGGATATCCTGGGCGTAGGCGTCCTCCTTGTCCGTGTAGTGAATATCATTGGTGGCCACCAGGGGGATACCGGTTTGCCGGGAAATTTTCGACAGCCCGCTGAGAAGGATCCGTTGCTCCGGTATGCCTTGATTCTGGACTTCCAGATAGAAACTACCCCGTCCGAACAGCTCGTCGTAGAACCGAGCTTTTTCCGCAGCCGACTCCATCTGGCCGTCCAGTATGAGCCGCGGTATTTCCCCGCTCATGCAGCCGGACAGGGCGATAATGCCCTGGTTGTGCTGCCGGAGCAGTTCGTCGTCGATCCGGGGTTTGTAGTAGAAGCCCTC
>CAZPQC010000135.1:0-10060 GCA_964588525.1 uncultured Spirochaetaceae bacterium | reverse complement strand
CTAGAGAATGAGAAAACAAAGCAGGATCATCCTCAGCGGCTACCTCCTCATTCTTCCAGCCCTGTTGTTGATATTCCTGATCCTCGTCTATCCGCTGATACAGGCAGTCCTGTTGAGCCTCCAGGATGTCAAGCTGGCCTCGCTCAACCGCCAGACCTTTGTCGGTTTGAAGAACTACCTGACGGTCTTCACGTTCGTGGGGCCGAGTTTCTTCCGGCAGGTCCTTCCGGCCACCTTTTACTTCGTCGGCGGGAGCATCGCGGGCCAGCTGGGCTTCGGTCTGGGAATAGCCCTGCTGGTCAACCAGAAGTGGGTGCGGGGCAAGGACATCTTCCGGGCTGTGTTCATCCTTCCGTGGGTGACCAGCGCCATCGTCATGGCCATTTCCTGGCGCTTCATGTACGAGCCCCGTCTGGGCGTGCTCAACCATCTGCTCGTGCTGACCGGAGCGACGAACCTGCCCAGCTGGCTCAACGATCTCAATCTCGTGATGCCCTGTCTAATCATCGCCAACGTGTGGCACGGCACCGCCTTCAGCTTCACCCTGCAGACCGCGGGACTCCAGAGCATCTCCTACGAGCTGTACGAGGCCGCCACCGTGGACGGAGCCGGAGCCGGCCAGAAGTTTCGCTACGTGACCCTGCCGCTGATCCGTCCCTTCATCATGATCAACCTGGTATTGATCTCGATGTATACGGTGAACTTCTTCGATCTGATCTACGCCATGACGGGCGGCGGGCCCCTCTACAGGACAGAGGTCATCGCTGTATTTCTCTATCATCAGGCCTTCGAGTACGGCTACATGGGCAGGGGCGCCGCTGTTGCCGTACTGATCCTCATCATAAATCTCCTGCTCACCCTTCTGTACATGAGGCTCAACCGCGAGCGGGTGGCTGTACAAAAGCGATGAACCCAAAACCTGTGTGGAAAATTCTAACCTATGTACTTCTCGTACTCTGGGCCCTTTTTACGGTCATGCCTCTATACTGGCTGCTCAGCGCAACCTTCAAGCCGCCCGGTGAGGCGATCGGCTACCCGCCGACCCTGGTACCCCGGCATCCGACCCTGGGGAACTTCGGGGATCTGCTGTTTCGATCGAAGTTCGGCTTCAAATCCTATCTGAACAGCATCGTCATCGCTGTGGGGGCTACCCTGATCAGCACGGGAAGCGCCATGCTGGCGGGGTTCGGCTTCTCCCGATTCCGCTTCCCCCTGCGGAATCAGATTCTCGTGCTGATCCTGCTCATCCAGATGATCCCCCTGCTGGCGGTGATCATCCCTCTCTACCGTCTGTATTCTCTGTACGGACTGTACGACACCCGCATCGGGCTGATGATCGTTTACGCAGTGCGCACCGTTTCCATGAACACCTGGCTGCTGAAGGGCTACTTCGACACGATACCCATAGAGATCGAGGAGGCCGCCCTGATAGACGGCTGCTCACGGCTCCAGGCCTTTTTCAGGGTATCCTTCCCCATCGCCGCCCCGGGGGTGGCAGCCGCCTCGATTTTCGCTTTCTTCCGCTCCTGGAACGAGTTCATGATCGCCATGACCCTGACCTCCACGGTTCGACCCTACACGGTGGAGCTGTACCGCTTTCTCGGCGAGCACGGAGAGGTGGACTGGAGCCTCCTGGGTACCGCTTCCTTCATCGCCATCGTCCCGGTGCTGATCCTGTTCTCCTTTTTTCAGAAGTACTTCGTCATCGGCCTGGCCGGCGGTGCTGTGAAGGAGTAGGCTCGTCTCGATGTCGAGTACGACGGCTGATCCCCGAAATGACCGCAGCTGAAAACCATGCAGAATAACAATCGTAGCAATCGCTTCAAGCTGATCGTTTTCGATCTGGACGGAACCCTTGTCGACGACAATCTGGAGATGACGGTGGAAGATCTCGAGGCTATTGAAGAGGCGAGGCGAAGGGGTTTTGCCGTCACTCTGGCTACGGGGCGGACGTTCCGTTCGGCTCTGCCCTATATTCAAAAACTAGGCATAGAGCTGCCGGTGATTCTCTGCAACGGCGCCGCCATTGTCGATCCGACGAACGAGAAGATCCTGTTTCAACAGAGGCTTCCTAGGCAGGCGGCCGTGCTCATGCTGGAAAAAGCTCAAGACGCCGATTTGGACTGCCTCCTGTACACGGATCCTCTCTCCGACTGCCCCGGTGTTTCCTATCTCACTCCCCTATTGGCGGATTTCATCCTCCTCGAGGGACTGCACCGTGTGGAGTTGAACGCTCTGGTCGAGATCATCCGCTCCAATCCGCCGATCAAGGTGCAGATTGTGGGTTATGAAGAGCAACGCCTGCTCGCTTTGCAGCGCTTCGCTGCGGAGCGGATTCCGGAGATTTCCGTGATAAAGACCCAGAACGACTACCTGGAAGCCATGCCCGCCGGCGTGTCCAAGGGCGACGCCCTGCTTCGGCTTGGCGAACTACTGCGCATCCCGCTCTCGCAAATCGCGGCCTTCGGTGATAGTGTAAATGATCGGGAACTGCTCGCCTTGGCCGGGATCGGCATAGCCATGGCCGATGCTCCTCAGGAGCTCAAGGAAGCGGCCGACCGAACCGCTGTGAACGTGGCTGCGGGTTTAAAGGACCTGTTGAGGTGAGTGAGCGTCTGGCGGTAACGCTGCTGCAGGATCTTGAACGATGAACCAACACTCTAGTGAACTGTTCGAACAATTCTTCCAAAACCATCCGGACCTCACCTGCTGCAGGGATAGCATGGAGGCTTCCCTGGATATTCTGATGGACGCCTTTCGGGGAGGAAACAAGCTCTTGATCTGCGGGAACGGAGGAAGTGCGGCGGATGCGGAACACATCGTCGGCGAGTTGATGAAGGGCTTCGCCTCTCCCCGACGCCTCCCGGACCGGACTGTCGCTACCCTCACAGAGCTCTTTCCGGAGGAGGGCCGGCAGCTGGCCGACAAGCTTCAGGGAGCCCTTCCCGCCATATCTCTGGTCAGCCAGAGCTCGCTCTGCTCGGCCATCATCAACGATATCGGAGCCGAGATGGTTTTTGCACAACAGGTGTTCGGGTACGGCATTCGCGGGGACGTGCTCTGGGCTCTGAGCACATCGGGAAAGGCGAAGAATGTCGTCTGGGCCGCAAAAACCGCGAAGGCGTTGGGATTGAAGACGATCGGTCTTACAGGCAAGGCTGACAGTCCCCTGAGCGGGCTGTGCGATGTAACGATCCAGGTACCCGCCGTGGCTACTGCGGAGGTGCAGGAGTACCATATGAGGGTCTACCACCGGGTCTGCGCCGTCCTCGAGGCCGAGCTCTTCGGAGGAGATTAGTATTTGGCTCTACAGAGTTCCGAGGTCAAGGCGGTTCTGGAGCGCGTACCTGGTCTGTGTTTCGGGATCGTCGGGGACTTCTGTGCCGACGTCTATTTGAAAATCGATCGCAGCGCTTCGGAGACATCTTTGGAGACCGGCCTGCCTACCCAACCGGTTGCCGAGCAGCGTTTCTCCCTCGGAGGAGCCGGCAATGTGGCTGCCAATCTAACCTCTATGGGAGCCAAAGAAGTTCGGGCTTTCGGGGTGGTCGGCGCCGACTTGCACGGTGATCGGATGATCCGTCTGTTGAACGAGCAGGGGATATCGACGTCCGGGCTGCTCCTCCAAGAGAAAAACTGGTATACCCATGTGTTCACAAAGATACTCATTGATGATGTGGAGCAACCACGGCTGGACTATGGAAACTTCAACGAACCGCATCCCGACATCGCCGCTCAGTTGCTCCATAACCTGGAGGACCTGCTACCGCGTTTGGATATCCTGATCGTCAATCAGCAGGCCTATCGGGGCATTCACACGACGGCTTTTCGCAAAGCCCTGGCAGCCCTGATAAACCGACATCAGCCCACCCTCTGTGTCACCGACAGCCGCACCTACAGCGACGAGTTCGCAGGAACCATACGCAAGATCAATATCAACGAGGCACTTCGGCTCTGCGGGCGGCAATCCCATCTCGACGGGCGTATCCCTGGGGAAATCGTACGGCAAAGCGCCGCCGAACTTTTCAAGAGGTGGCAGCAGCCCGTTATCCTCACCCGAGGCGAGTACGGATGCGTGGTTTTCGATCAGGCAGGTGTCCACGAGATCCCCGGTCTCCTGATACTCGGCCGCACCGATTCGGTGGGGGCGGGGGACAGCATGCTGGCGGGTATCGCCGCCGCCCTGGCTGCGGGATTCGCTCCTCCTGCCGCCGCCGAGTTTGGCACGCTGGTGGCCGGTGTTACCGTGCAGAAACTTTTTGTGACGGGCACCGCCACCCCCGGGGAGATCCTGGAACTCTGCTCTGCTCCGGCATACAGGGTTCGACCCGAATTGGCCCTCCGGCCGGAGACAGCACGCTACTATCCGGGGACCAGGATCGAGATCGTATCGGAGCTTCCCGAGCGTAGGGAGTTCACCCATGTCATATTGGATCATGACGGAACCATATCTACCCTGCGACAGGGGTGGGAGGAAGTCATGGAGCCGATGATGATCCAAGCCATCGTCGGGGGGCACCGGAATACCATCGAAGGGGACAGCTTCAGGAGGATCCAGGCCCGCGTGCGGGAGCTGATCGATGCAACCACGGGGGTACAAACTCTGGTGCAGATGAAATCCCTGAGTCAGCTGGTGCGGGAGTATGGATACGTGGCCGAGAAGGACATCCTCGACGAGAGAGGGTACAAGCAGATCTATAACGAAGCGCTCATGCGTCGGGTTGAAACTCGTTTGAGAAGGATCAAAGAGGGGCGGCTCTTGCTGAGCGAGGTGACGATCAAAAATGCCGTGGCTTTTCTCGAAGCGCTCGACAGCCGGGGTATCCGCCTGTACCTGGCCAGCGGTACGGATCAGGAGGATGTGGAGCGGGAGGCCGCTTTATTAGGATACGCCGATCTATTTGCCGGACGAATCTACGGCGCGGTCGGGGATATCAAGCACGAGCCGAAGAGTAAAGTGATAGAGGCCATCCTGAGGGATATCGCAGCCGAGGGTCGGGATCGGATAGTGAGCTTTGGTGATGGACCGGTGGAAATTCGTGAGACCCGCGCTCGCGGCAGTTTTGCGGTGGGGGTAGCCAGTGACGAGGTGAAGCGCTCCGGTTTGAATCTGATCAAGCGTTCGCGTTTGATCCAGGCTGGAGCCGATCTGATCATTTCCGACTTCGAGGAAACCGATCTTTTGCTGAAGTTGCTTTTCGGGGAGTAGAAGATGACATTTCCGCAGCTGGATCGACGGAAGTTGAAGTTCAAAAGCCTTTCGCAGCGAACGAACAGGATCATCATCGAACGGGATTGGGTTTCTCTGGATAGAGAGCCGATTCATCCGTCCGTGGAGGTGGCGGAGGCAGTCAAGCAGGTTGCAGAGGATGTTAAACGAACCCGGGCTGCCCGAAAGCCGGTGATCCTGGCCTTTGGCGCCCACGCCATCAAGAACGGCTTGGCCCCGGTGTTGATCCGCCTTATCCAAGACGGTTGGGTCACCCATTTGGCGACGAATGGAGCCGGGATCATCCACGACTGGGAGTTTGCCTATCAGGGAGCAAGCTCGGAGGCGGTGCGGGACAACATACTACGGGGTGAGTTCGGCCTCTGGGAGGAGACGGGCTATTTCCTGAATTTAGCCCTCCTGATTGGTGCTTATCGGGGATTGGGATACGGAGAATCGGTGGGTTCTCTGGTCCATCACGATGGATTAGAGATCCCGGCACTTGAGGAGCTGAGGGAGGCGGTGACCGCGGTAGATCAGGATCCGGAGAAGGCTGCGGCAGCGGGAGATCTGCTGGCGGCCCTGAGGGATTCGACAATTGCATCTGGTTTTCTTCCGGTAGCCCACCCCTACAAAACTTTCGGGCTCCAGGCCGCGGCTTTCCGGCTGAATATACCATATACCGGCCATCCCATGTTCGGACACGACATCATCTACTCCCATCCACTGTGCTCGGGAGCGGCCATCGGCAGAACGGCTCAGCGGGACTTCCTGGTTTTCGCCCACAATGTTTCACGGCTGGACGGCGGCGTATATATCTCCGTGGGATCGGCGGTGATGTCACCGATGATATTCGAGAAATCTCTGTCCATGGCTCGGAATCTAGCCTTGCAGCAAGAAAAGGATATCGAGAACGTGCGGATCTACGTGGTGGACCTGGCGGAGGCCGACTGGGATTGGAGTAGGGGCGAGCCCTCCCCCGACAACCCTGCCTATTATTTACGGTATCTGAAAACGTTCAGCCGCATGGGTGGGCGGATGTCGTACATTCAGGCCGACAATCGTGACTTTCTGATCGGGCTGTACCGCGGCTTGACCGGATGAGCAGGCTGTCGATCCCTCTGCGGCGGTACGGCGCCTTTCTCAAAACGCTCTTTATCCGGTAGAATACAGTTGCTATGAGTACACTCGCACTGTTGGGCGGGCGGAAAGCCGTGTCCGCCGAGGAGGATCTGTTTTCCTGGCCTGTGGTTACGCCGCGGATGGAAGCGGCGGTTCTGGAAGTGCTGCGAAAAGGCAAGATCTCCGATCTGGATATCACCGTAGAGTTCGAAAAGGAGTTCGCCCGCTGGCTGGGTGTGAAGTACGCGCTGGCCCATAATACGGGAACCGCCGCCGTGCACTGCGCCCTGTTCGGTCTGGGGATCGGCAGAGGGGACGAGATCATCTGCCCGAGCATGACCTACTGGGCTTCCTGCGTGCCGGTTTTTTCGCTCGGAGGGACGGTAGCCTTTGCGGACATCAGGCCGGACAGCCTCTGCATCGATCCCGAAGATATCGAACGCTGCATCACCAGCCGGAGCAAGGCGATCGTGGTGGTCCATTACTCGGGGATGCCGGCGGATATGGATGCGATTCTGTCGATCGCCCGCAAACATCGACTCGCCGTGTTGGAGGATTGCTCCCACTCCCACGGAAGCCTGTACAAGGGCAGGATGACGGGAACCTTCGGTGACGTGGCGGCTTTCTCGATGATGTCGGCCAAGTCCTTTCCCATCGGAGAGGGAGGGATGCTGGCCACGAATGATCGGCGCATTTACGAGCGGGCAATCGTGTTCGCCCATTATGCCCGGCACGGCAGTTTTATAACGATCCCGGACATCAAGGCGGGCGCCGGCATTCCCTGGGGGGGCTACAAATACCGGCTCAACCAGCTGTGTTCGGCGATAGGCCGGGAACAGCTGCAGAACTACGGGGCCCAGATGGCCGAGATCGACGAGGCGATGAGTTTCTTCTGGGATCGACTGGAGGAGATGCCGGGGGTACGGGGTCACCGGCCGGCCGCGAGCTCGGGGAACACCATGGGCGGCTGGTACAACCCATTGGGGCACTACCTCAAGGAGGAGCTGGGCGGTCTGTCGATCAGCCGCTTCTGCGCGGCCTTGAGAGCCGAAGGGATGCGGGACTGTCAGCCCGGATGCAATCTCGCCCTTCACACCCATCCCCTGTTTTACGATCTGGACGTCTACGGCGACGGCAAGCCCACAAACGCGGCCGAGTCTTCGGAAGCGGCGAAACGGACGGGGAAGAACCTCCGGGTCTCCGCCGGAATCCAGTCCAAGGTCTTCAAGGTCCCCTGGTTCAGGAGGTACCGAACAGAGGCGATCGGACAGCATGTCGAAGCCTTTCGCAAAGTCGTGGAGAGCTACAGGGAGCTGCTGGCCGACGATCCGGGAGATCCGGAAACCCTGGGCGGCTGGGGCACCAGTTCCCTGATTGCTTCGCGCTAGCCCGGTCGCAGCGGCCGGGCAGGGTGGGAGCATGAGAGCCGGAAATTGAGAGGCGAAGTATATTTTGATTATCGATTTTCATACCCACGTCGGTGATTTTAGAACTCCCGAACGAATGGACAGGATGCCGGTAACCTGGGAAGCCCTGGTGCGGCGTCTGGACCGGGAGCGCATCGACAAAGCTGTATTTCTGCCTCTGGGCGCATCCCCTGAAAGCACTCAAGGCCCCTTCCTGTTCGCTCCCAATCCGGACATAGTCGGCCAGCTGGAGGCGGCATCGCCCTATCGTGACCGGGTAATCCTGTTTGGGAACCTCGATCCCCGTATGGGCTGCCTGGGCAATCTGGATGCGGAGCAGCTGGCGAATCCCCCGCAAACAGACTTCACCTGGATCCTGGAGCGATTCAAGGAGTGGGGCTGCGTGGGGATCGGCGAGCTCACCGCCAATATGCCGCTGGATGACCCCAGGGTGATCAACCTCTGCCGCCAGTGCGGCCGCTGCGGCATGCCGGTTCTGTTCCACATGACCGGTCCGGGCAGGGGGGTTTACGGTCTGGTCGATGAGGTCGGCTCCCCCCGCTTGGAACGGCTGCTGGAGGCGGCTCCCGACGCCACCATAATCGGTCACTCCCCGGGATTCTGGGCCGAGATAAGCGGCGGCCTGGCTCCAAAAGACAAGTTCATCTATCCAACAGGACCGGTGGAGACGGAGGGCAGCCTGGTGCGGCTGCTGCGCTCCTATCCCAATCTTTATGCGGATGTTTCCGCCCGAAGCGGGCTGAATGCGATTAGCCGGGATCGGGATTTCGGCATCCGCTTCCTCAACGAATTTCAGGACCGCATCCTGTTCGGAACCGATACTTGCTTCGCCGATCCGGAAGGAGAGATACCTGTCCTGCGGTATCTGAAGGGTTTGCTGTCCGGCGGTGCGATCAGCCGCCGGGTCTTCGACAAGATAACCGGAGCAAACGCCCTGAAGGTGCTCGTGCTCTATAGGACCTGAATCAAAACGTTGCGCTTCACACCATCTTGAACATCTGCGACATCCGCCGCCCCAGAATCCTGTTGGCCAGAAAGATGGCTGAAAGCACCAGTACGATGAGGATCGTTCCCAGGGCATAGGCGGGTCCGATGGTGGCGGAGAACAGGTACTCCACGATGGCCACGGAGATCGTCTTCCAGCGGGCCGAATAGAGGATCACCGTGGTGGAAAGCTCCCCCATCAGCGTGGAGAAGGAGATCACCGCACCGGCAAGGATGCCGGGAGCCATCAGGGGAAGGGTGATCTTCCGGAAGGTAGTCAGCCAGGAAGCCCCCGTGATGGAAGAAGCTTCCTCCACCGCTACGTCGATCTGGCTCAGGGAAGCGGTTGTGGATCTGAATATGTAGGGCATGCGCCGGATGAAGAAGCCGACCACCAGGATCATCCAGGTGCCGCTCAAGATGAGCAGACCGGAGGAGAAGCCGATCAGGATGGCCACCCCGACCACGATCCCGGGGAGGATGAAGGGCAGCATGACGGTCAGGTCCAGGATCCACCGGGCTCTCAGATTCCTGCGCACGTTGATATAGGAAAGGAGCGTGCCGATCACCGAGGCGACCACGGTGGCCGTGGTGGCCAGGAAGAGGCTGTTCCTGATCGGAACCAGGGCGATCTCGAAGATCCTGCGGTAGTTTTGAAGGGAGAATTTGTTCGGATAGCGGGTACCGGCCCAACCTTCGGTGAAGGATGTAATAATGACGGTAAGGTGCGGGAGCAGGGAGAAGAAGATCACTCCCAGGCAGAATATCGTTCCGACCCACTTCAGGAATTTGCTCGGGGATATCCGGGCGGCCTGGGTGGTGCTGGTGATGGTCACGTAGGAGCGTTTGGAGGTCACGTACTGGGACAGCAGGATGGCGAAAGCCACCAACACTACATTGACCATGGCAATAGCCCCGGCGGCGTTGAGGTTGAAGAATCCGGTGACCTGAAAGTGGATCAACGTGGGCAGCACGTAGAAGTTGCCCCCTAAAATGGCGGGCACTCCGAAATTCCCGACTGACCTCATGAACACGATCAGAGCACCGGCCACGATGGCCGGTATGACCAGGGGCAGGGTTACGGTGCGGATGACCCGCCATCGGGACGCTCCCATGATCTCGGCGCTCTCCTCGATGTAGGGATCCGCCGAAATCAACGCGCCGTAGGTCAGCAGGAAGATGAAGGGGTAGGTGCTCATGGTTATGGCGATGATGACCCCGGGTGCTCCGTAGATGTCGGGCAGCTTGTAGTTGAAGGCAGTCTCCAGAAAATAGTTGACCACCCCCTGGCGCCCGAACAGCAGGATCCAGGAGTAGG
>CAZPQC010000134.1:0-10221 GCA_964588525.1 uncultured Spirochaetaceae bacterium | reverse complement strand
TTGCCGGGTGGAACAAGGGCGAGTTGGATTCCTATCTGATCGAAATCACGGCGGAGATTCTCTCCAAGAAGGATCCCGAGACCGGGCAGCCCCTGGTGGAGATGATCCTGGACAAGGCCGGACAGAAGGGCACGGGTAAGTGGACCAGCCAGTCAGCCCTGGATTTGGGAATCTCTGCGCCCACGGTGGCCGAAGCGGTCTTCGCCCGCTGCATCTCCGCGCTGAAGGAGGAACGGGTGGAGGCTGCTTCGATGCTCTCCGGACCGAAGATGGCCTTTCATGGGGACAAGGAGGAGTTCGTCGAATCGATCCGGCAGGCTCTCTACGCCTCGAAGATCTGCTCCTACGCGCAAGGGTTCTCGTTGATGCAGTCCGCCGCCGAGGAGTACGGCTGGGACCTGAAGCTGGGGGAGATCGCCATGATCTGGCGCGGAGGCTGCATCATCCGGGCCAAGTTTCTCGGCAAGATCAGGGAAGCCTACGATCGCAATTCTTCCCTGCGGAACCTGCTGATGGATCCGTACTTCTCCGAAATCGTTCAGAACAACCAGGCCCGATGGCGCCAGGTGGTATCCACGGCCATTCAGATGGGTATTCCGGTTCCGGGATTCTCCTCTGCAATCACCTACTACGATGCCTATCGCAACGAGCGTCTGTGGGCCAATATGGTTCAGGCCCAGCGGGACTACTTCGGTGCCCACACCTACCAGAGGGTCGATAGGGAAGGGACTTTTCATACCGAGTGGACAAAAATCTAGGGAGGTTTTCAGGATGAACGAAGTGAATCGATATCTGGAACAAATGTTCGGATTATCCGATACTGTAGCGGTCATCACTGGAGGGGCCGGCGCCATCGCCGGCGCCCTGGCTGCTGCTCTTCTGAAAGCAGGAGCCAAGGTTGTCCTTTGGGGGCATCATCAGAGCACGATCGACGCGGCGATTTCCCGTTTGAAAGGCGAAGTTGATGGGGCAGAGCACAGGCTGTTCGGCTACGAGGTCGACACCGGAAACGAGGAAGCCGTTCAGACAGCCATCGGAGCCACGGAAAAGACCTTTGGAGCGCCGAATCTGCTCATCAACGGGGTAGGGGGCAACAGAGGCAAGTGCGCTTTCGTAGACCAGGACATGGAGACCTTCGAGTTCGTGCTCAAGCTCAACCTGGTCGCCGGGCTGATGATTCCCACCAAGGTATTCGCCTCCTACTGGATCAGGGGCAAGATCCGGGGAGCAATCATCAACATGACCTCCATGGGTTCCTACGTACCCCTGTCCGGTGTGTGGGCCTACGATGCGGCCAAAGCCGGAGTGCTGAACCTGACTCAAGCCTCGGCCAAGGAGTTTGCACCGCACGGGATCCGAGTCAACGCCATTGCACCGGGATTCTTCGTAGGCAAGCAGAACAGAGCGTTGTTGTACGATGAACGCAGCGGTGAGCTGACCGACCGGGGCAAGGCGATCATTGCCCATACCCCCTACGGTCGTTTCGGTGAGACCGACGAACTGGCCGGAGCCCTGCTGTTCCTGGCCAGCCAGAAGGCTTCCGGTTTCGTCACCGGTATCAGCCTGGCCGTGGACGGCGGCTATCTGGTCGACAACATCTAGGGGCAACTGCCCATGACCAAAGAGGACCTGAAAAGCCTGAAACCACGGCATGAGTTCTTCATCGGAATCGACTCCGACGGCTGCGCCTTTCCGAGCATGGAGTTGAAGCACAAGGAGTGCTTCATCCCCAACATCATCAAGCACTGGAAGCTCCAGCCGGTCTCCAAATACGCCCGGGAGGCGGCGGAGTTCGTCAACCTCTACTCTCAGTGGCGGGGGGAGAATCGCTTCCCCGCGCTGCTGAGGGTGTTCGATCTGCTGCAGGAGCGTCCGGAGGTTCGCAGAATAGGCGTAGAGATTCCGGAGGTGCCGGCACTGCGCAACTGGGTAGCCAGGGCTGCCTCGCTGGGCAATCCGACCCTGAAGCGGGAGATCGACAGCAATCCCGAACCGGATCTGATTCAGACCCTCAAGTGGTCCGAAGCCGTGAACAACGCGGTGGCCGATATCGTGGTGGATGTACCGCCCTTTCCGGGGGTACGGGAGGCCCTGGAAAAGATGGTGCGGAAGGCCGATGTCATCGTCGTATCCGCCACACCCGGGAAGGCGCTCGAGCGGGAGTGGGCCGAACACCACATCGACAAATACGTGCGCCTCATCGCCGGTCAGGAACTGGGTCTGAAGAAGGAGCATCTCGGCCTGGCTGCGGGAGGCAAGTACCCGACGGAGAAGATGCTGATGATCGGGGATGCCCCCGGGGACATGAAAGCGGCCAAAGCGGTGGGAGCTCGGTTCTACCCCATCGATCCCGGCAATGAGGAGCAATCCTGGGAACGTCTGCGGGGCGAAGCCCTGGATCGTTTCTTTTCCGGCGAGTATGCCGGGGATTACGAGAAGACCTTAATACAACAGTTCAATCAGCTTCTTCCGGATACACCTCCGTGGAAGAATCTGTAGAGAGGAGTGAGACCATGGTGGCGGGAAGAGGAAATCCGAATCTCGATATAGACCTGGAGGAGGCCAAAGCGATCATCGCGGAGGGAACTCCGGATGAACTGGTGGCGGACAAGAGGGTGCTGGTGCTGACTCCGGATGCAACCCGCACCTGTCCTCTGCCCAGAATGATCAGCGCGGTTAAGGAGGTGATCGGTGACAAGGCCAAGCGGCTCGATTTCATGGTTGCCCTGGGATCCCATCACCCCCTCGGCGATGATCAGATCTTGAATCTGTACGGGATCAGCCCGGAGAGGAAGGGCCGGGAGTTCGGGGACAGCAGCTTTCTCAATCATCGCTGGGATCTTCCGGAGACCCTCAGCAAGATCGGAACGATCCCCGAAGGGGAGATCGAGCGGATTACGGGAGGATTGTTCCGGGAAGCGGTGGATGTAGACATCAACCGGAGGATCTTCGACTACGATCTGCTTCTCATCCTGGGCCCGGTGTTTCCCCACGAAGTCGTCGGGATTTCCGGGGGAAACAAGTACCTCTTCCCCGGCATCTCCGGGGGGGATTTCCTGCACTTCTTCCACTGGCTCGGCGCGGTCATCAGCTGCTGGAAGATCATCGGCAGGAAGGACACCCCCGTTCGAGAGGTGGTCAACCGGGCCACACAGATGGTAACGGTTCCCCGGCACTGCATCTGCATGGTCGTGGGCCACGGCGGGGCAGGGGGGAAGGCCGGCTCCCGAGCCGATGAAGCGCAGCGCAGCGGGAGGCTGGCCGGTCTGTTTGCCGGAACTCCGGAGGAAGCCTGGTCTCGGGCTGCCGACCTGTCACAGCAGATGCATATCCGCTACAAAGACAAGCCGTACCACACCGTACTGGGCGCAGCTCCCAAGATGTACGATGAGCTGTGGGTGGGCGGCAAGGTGATGTACAAGCTCGAACCGGTGGTGGCCGACGGGGGCAGGCTCATCATCTACGCCCCCCACCTCAAGGAGATTTCCTCAACCTGGGGTCGCTACCTCGAGCAGGTCGGCTACCACGTGGCCGAGTACTTCCTGAAGCAATGGGATCGTTTCAAGGACGTACCTCGGGGCGTTCTCGCCCATTCGGCTCATGTCAAGGGTCTGGGCAGCTACGAGAACGGGGTGGAGAAGCCCCGTATCGAGGTTATCCTGGCTACCGGCATTCCAGAACAGATGTGCAGGAAGCTCGATCTCGGTTATATGGATCCGGGGAACGTCCGGATCGAGGAGTATCAGAACCGGGAGGGCGAAGGGATCCTGTTCGTGGATCATGCCGGGGAGGTTCTACATCGTGTGAAAGGAGAGCAATGAATTGAACATGGATCGACAACCAATCGAACACTGGATCGAACAAGCGCGCAAGGCGGGAATTATCGGAAGTGCGGGCTTTGATATGGATGCAGCTGCGGAGGGCAAGGCGACCGACCTGCTGTATCCCCGGTCGCTGAAACAACGAAACGGCGCCGTGTTTGCTTTGCTGAAAATGCCCGGCATTTCCCGTGACGGACCGGCTTACGCCTGGGATCGCGTGCTGGGAATATTCGGAGCATCCGAGGCCTTCGCCGGATTCGAGGGAGAGGTCGCGGAGCCCGGAGAGGTCGGCAGCGCCCTGTTCGCAGCGCTGACCCACCCCAATGCCGTGGCTCTGCGAACGGCTCTTCCCTTCACCGCGCCCTCTACCCTGGCGGACCGGGAGATCACCTTCGGCGTAGGAGACCGCCTGGGCGTGGCCGGACCGGGGCATCTTCGCAGCATGAGCAGCTATCAATCCTGTCCGGTTCTGGCTCAGCAGTCCGTACGGGAGCTGGATCTGACCGGCCGGGACTACGAGCAGGTGCTCGATGCCTCGACCTGGGCCGTGTTCCAGGAGGGGTATGAACGACCTTGGGGGGCGGACGGGGACCATCTCAAGACCGAAGACTGGGTGCGCACCGCCCTGCGAGTCGGGTTTACCCGCATCACCGCGGATGTCTCCGACTACATAAGCCACGAGTACGCCGCCGGCAGCGATACCGAGATCATGAAGGCCTACGAGCGGTTGGAGGAGGGATACCGACAACGGATCGAAAAGACCTATCTGAATCTGAACATCGATCTCGATTCAGGGGAGACGGTTTCTTTTTCCCGGCCGGTCCTGGCGCGTACCGCCCTGATCTACGGCCGGGCCATCGAACACGCCCTGCGCCTGTATAGGACGGGGGTGGAAGTCAGGGGAGAGGGAGGATTCGATTTCGAGCTGTCCGTGGATGAGACCGAGACTCCCACCACCCCGGAAGCCCATGTCTTCGTTGCCCTGGAGGCCGGAGAGCTGGGGATGAGGATCGGCTCTCTGGCACCCCGCTTCGTCGGGGAGTTTCAAAAGGGGATCGACTACATCGGGGATCTGAAGGAGTTCGAACGCACCTTCGCCGTGCACGCCGCCCTGGCCCGGAGGTTCGGCCACCGCATCTCGGTCCACTCGGGAAGCGACAAGTTCTCGGTCTTCCCGGCGGTCGGCAAGCTTTCCAGAGGGCGGTACCACATCAAAACCGCGGGGACCTTCTGGCTGGAGAGCATGAGGATCATCGCTGTCCATGAGCCGGCACTCTACCGACGGTTGCATGAGGCGGCACTGGAGCGGTTCGACAAAGCGACCCGCTACTACGTGGTAACCACCAACCTGGACAACGTACCGGTCCTGGACAGCCTTCAGGATCGGGAGCTGCCCTCCCTGTTCGACAATCCCGATGCCCGGCAGCTGATCCACATCACCTACGGAGAGCTGCTCCGGGACCGGGAGCTGGGGCCCGAGTTTTTCGAAGCTCTGCACCATCACATCGAGGAGTATTGGGCCGCGGTGGCAGAGCACACCGAACGCCATTTGAAAACCCTCGGAGTGAGGCCAGCCGAGTGAGGATAAGGAGGTAGGACAATGGCCAATACATTTCTCGATGCGGATTTTCTGCTCGGCACCGAAGCATCCCGCCGGCTTTACCACGAATACGCTGAAGGGTTGCCGATCTTCGACTACCACTGCCACCTGCCCGTGGCGGAGGTGGCGGCCAACCGGCAGTTCGAAAACCTGGCGGCCATCTGGCTGGCCGGGGACCATTACAAGTGGCGGGCCATGCGGGCCTTCGGTGTGGAGGAGCGCCTGATCACGGGCGATGCCTCGGCCTGGGACAAATTCGCCGCCTGGGCCGAAACCGTTCCCTATACGGTGCGTAATCCCCTCTATCATTGGACCCACATGGAATTGAAGGATCCCTTCGGAGTAAGCGACAAATTGCTCTCGCCCGATACGGCCCGGGAGATCTACGATCACTGCAATGCCCTGTTGTCGAAGGAGGAGTTCCGCGCCAGGAGCCTGATGGAGCACTTCAATGTGAAGGTGGTCTGCACGACCGACGACCCCGCCGACGATCTCGCTCACCACCGCAGACTGGCCGAGGAGTTGGAAGCCGGCACGTTCGCCGTCAAGGTCCTGCCCGCCTTCCGGCCGGACAAGGCCATGGCGGTGGAGAGCGTGAAGGATTTCATCGCCTGGGTCATCAGGCTGGAGAAGGCCGCAGACCTGCTGATCGGGGATTACCGCAGCTTTCTCGAGGCCCTGGGCAAGCGTCACCAGTACTTCCACTCACTCGGCTGCCGGCTTTCGGATCACGGCATCGAGCAGCCCTATGCCGCCGACTATACGGAGAAAGAGGCAGCCGGGATCTTCAATAAAGCCCGAGCCGGGGGATCGCTGACAGTCGAAGAAATACGCAAGTTCAAATCAGCCGTGCTCTTCGAGCTGGCGGTGATGGACGCAGAGGCCGGCTGGACCCAGCAGTTTCACTTCGGGGCGCTCCGCAACAACTCCAGCCGGATGTTCGCCGCAGTCGGGCCGGATGCCGGCTTCGACGCCATGGGGGATTTCGAGATAGCACGCCCGCTGGTACGGTTGCTCGATCGGCTGGACAGCGCGGGAAAGCTGGCCAGGACCATCGTGTACACCCTCAATCCGCGGGACAACGAGCTGGCCGCCTCGATCCTGGGCAGCTTCCAGGACGGGTCGGCGGCCGGCAAGATGCAGCTAGGTTCGGCCTGGTGGTTCAACGATCAGATCGACGGCATGAAGGCTCAGATGGAGGCGCTGTCCAACATCGGGCTGATCTCACGGTTCGTGGGTATGCTCACCGATTCCCGCAGCTTCCTCTCCTATCCCCGGCACGAGTACTTTCGCCGCCTGCTCTGCGACATCTTCGGCCGGGACGTGGAAGCCGGACTGCTGCCGGCGGACATCCCCCATCTGGGCGGGATCGTTCGGGATATCTGCTGGAACAACGCGGTGCGCTACTTCGGAATTCCGGTGGAGTGATCCGGCTGTAATTTGTCCTGCTATCCACTCGAGCGAAACCGAACCGGCACGTATTCCGGAAGCTTCCTGTCGATGAAGCGGATCCGCAGGCGGGCGAAACGCTGCAGGCCCTTCTCGATCGGGATCCGTGGCCAGTCCTCACCGATCAGCGGCCCGGCGTAGCGGATAAAATCGTCGGTCACGTCCAATCCGTCACCGCTTATCCAGTCGGTGGGTAGCTGCCGTGCCGAAGCGGCTACCTGGTCCAGGGGAACCTTGTCGTAGCGTACGCTGTAGGGTGAATCCGATTCCCGCAGAATGGTGGCCATCCAGCCGCTTCCCTCCCCGACACCCACCTCTACGGCTTTGCGGCCCACCCGGTAGGCCTCCTCGATATCCACGTTGGAGGCATAGATCGAGGTGGAACGCTGCAGTACCCCGGGTACCTGGCCGGTGGCGTATCCGCGGCTCTTCAGTCCCACCTCGTTCAGGTAGTTGACCACGGCCTGAGCAACCGTGTTCCGGCTGGCACCGTACTCGATGTGGCCGAAGCCGTCGTGCATCTCCCCGAGGCCGCCCACGTCGAATCCCTCGCTGACCACCACGATGCAGCGGCCGCTACGCCCCAGTTCCCGATTTACGTTTTCAGCCAGGCTCTTCAGGGTGTGGCCTCCTTCAGCAAAATACATCTGCAGGGGCATCTCCCGCTGCGGATCTGCCAGGCGGGAGGCTGCGGGGATCCAGCCGGATTTGCGGCCCATGGCCTGGAGCACCGCCACCGATTCGGAGACGCTCATGCCCCGGTTCTCTTCGTTCACATTTTGAACAATATAGCTCCAGTAGCGGGCGGCGCTGCCGTAGCCCGGGGTGTGGTCGATCAGCTTGAACTCGGGATCCCCCACATCGTTGTCGATCGTCTTGGGAACGCCGGTGGCTGCCAGCTCCACACCGCTTTCGGCGGCCAGCCTGGATACCCTGTGGGCCGTGTCCATGGAGTCGTTGCCGCCGATGTAGAAGAAGTAGCCCACATCGTGGGCCTGCATCACTTCGATGATGCGCTGGAAATCCTCGCTCTGAGCTTCGGTGAGCTTGTATCGGCAGGTACCCACCGCGCCGGCGGAGGTTGTGGTGCGCAGCAGGCGGAGCTCCTCCGGATCCTGGTTCGCCATGTCGATCAGCTCTTCCTGGAGGATCCCCTCCACCCCGTGCCAGGCGGCGTAGACCCTGCCGATGTGTTCGGGAAACTCCCGGCAGCCTTCCAGCACACCGAGGAGGGAAGCGTTGATCACCGGAGAGGGGCCTCCGGACTGGGCCACGATCGCATTGCGCTTCATATCTTTCATCCTCCATGGCCGGTATTTTTACGAGCCCCCTGCCGTGTACCGTCAACCGGCAGCCTGGGTGAGGGTCTCGAGGGCCAGGGCGCTCATCACGGTGATCCCCGCCTCGATCGCCTGGTCGTTGAAGTCGAACGCCGCGCTGTGCAGGCCGGGCCAGTCCTCCCCCAGACCCAGGCGCAGGAACACGCCCGGAACCTTGGCGAGGTAGAAGGCGAAGTCCTCCGCCCCCATCACCCGCGGCAGATCGGGGATCCAAGCCTGCTCACCGAGGTACGAGCCGACGATCTGCTTGAGGAAAACCACTTTCTCGGGGTCGTTCACCAGGGGTATGTAGCCCTCGCTGTACTCTAAGGAGTGTTCGGCTCCGGCGGCCGCGCAGATTCCCCGCACAACTTCCTCCATGCGGGAGCGAATCAGGGTCTGGATCTTCTTGTCGAAGTAGCGGGTCGTGCCCTCCATCACAACCTCATCGGGGATGACGTTGCTGGTGGTGCCGCCGTGGATGGTGCACACCGAGATCACCCCCGCGGCCACCGGTTCCAGGGACCGGGAAACGATGGTCTGCAAGCCGCCGACGATCTGAGCGCTGGTCACGATCGGATCGATGGTCTTGTGGGGAACCGCGCCGTGGCCGCCCCTGCCCCTGACGATTATGCAAAAGCGGTCCTGGGCGGCCATGGCTGCTCCGGGGGCCGCGGCGATGGTGCCTGCCGGGATGCCCGGCCAGCCGTGAAGGGCAAAGACGGCGGAAGGCTTGGGGTCGGTGTCCAGCAAGCCTTTATCCACCATCATCTTGCCGCCCCCGGCCTCTTCCTCCGCCGGTTGGAATACGAAGCGCACGCTGCCCGCGAAGCGGTCGCTGAGCTCGTCCAGCACCTTCAGCGTGCCGATCAAGACGGCCATGTGTCCGTCGTGGCCGCAGGAGTGGGCCCGGCCGTCGTGCTCGGAAGCCCAGCTCTTGCCGCTTGTTTCGCGAATGGGCAGGGCATCGATGTCGGAGCGCAGGGTGACATTGACGTTTTTCCCGCGGAAGGCCTTGGTGCCCCATAGCAATCCGACCACGTCGGTGCCGATGTAGGGATCCAGCAGCTCGATCTTCGTGTCGGCGATCAGCTCCCGGATCCTCCTGGAGGTCTCCCGTTCCTCGAGCTTGGTTTCCGGAATGCGGTGCAGCCCGCGGCGGATCGCCGTGATCCCCGGCAGGATCTTCCGGATTCTTCTTTTCAAGTCTTGTGGATCTACGCTCGGTTTCAGCATCTCAGTGTTTTGACAATACTGGGTTAATCGTTCAAGATTGCTCCGATAGTATCACGAAAGGCGGAGGAGATGAAATCAGGGCCGGGAAAGGTCTATGCGGGTCTTGGTTTCGGGCCGATCCAGAGCGCGCTGTTTCTGTACGAGGCGTACAAGACGGGCAACTTCAGCCGCTTCGCGGTGGCGGATATCGACGAGCGGCTGATCCGGGCGGTGCGCGGGAATCGGGGCCGCTACACCGTAAACATCGCCCGCCGGAGGCGGATCGATCGGGCCACGGTGAAGGGCGTGGAGCTGTTCGACGTCACGGTTCCGGCCGAGGCCGAGAGCTTCGTGGAGGCGGTGGCTGCCTCGGAGGAGCTCTGCACGGCCCTGCCGAGCGTCTCGGCCTACACAGCCGGCGCAGAGGCGAGCCCGGTCAACCTGCTTGCCCGGGGCTTACGCGCCCGCAGCGGCACCTCCACTGAGATGTTGCCCACAATCGTCTACACGGCGGAGAACAACAACCGGGCCGCCGAGATTCTCGGCGGACTGGTCTACCCCGGGATCCCACCATCTATCCAAAAGAATGTTCAATTTTTGAACACAGTCATCGGCAAGATGAGCGGGGTGATCACGGATGCGGCGACCATCGAGCGGCTCGGTCTGGCCACCATCGCACCGGATTTCCCGCGGGCCATTCTGGTCGAGGAGTTCAACCGGATCCTGGTCTCCAAGATCCGCCTGCCCAGGTACCGGCGGGGGATCGAGGTGTTCGTCGAAAAGGAGGATCTGCTTCCCTTCGAGGAGGCCAAGCTCT
>CAZPQC010000133.1:0-10224 GCA_964588525.1 uncultured Spirochaetaceae bacterium | reverse complement strand
ACGGGGCAGGGTGAGGGAGCGGGCGAACCGGCTGCGGTTGAGCAGCCTGCAGCGCCTGAGCCTGCAGCGCCTGAACCTGCAGCGGTTGAGCCGGCCGCGGCTCTTCACGACCGCGGCTGCGCCGCTCTGCTCGAGCTGGGCTTTCCCGATCATCCGGCGGTCAAGCAGTGGCGGGAGCGCTTCCTGGCCGGAGGGACCCGGGCTCTACAGGAGACCCTGGACCGGGGACGGACCTTCCGCCGTTTCATCGCCGCCCGGCTGGCCGAACGGGGATTGCCACAGGAGCTGATCTACCTTCCGATTCTCGAATCCCACTACCGGGTATGGGCCGTATCCCGCTCCGGAGCCACTGGCCTGTGGCAGATCGCGGCCAATACCGCCGCACCCCTGGGGCTGGTTACGGATCGTTGGGTCGACGAGCGCCGGGATTTCTGGAGATCCACGGAGGGGGCGCTTCGAAAGCTCGAAGAAAATTACGCCACCTTCGGGGACTGGGATCTGGCCCTGGCCGCCTACAACTGCGGCACCGGCAAGCTCAGCCGCACGATCCGGGCCAGCGGCGTCCGCGATTTCTGGGCTCTCCGGGATTTGGGCGTTCTTCCTCCGGAAACCGCGGCCTACGTACCCAAGTTTTACGCCCTGGTGTCGATCTTCAGCGATCCGACGGCCCACGGGCTCGAGGTGAGCTGGCAGCAGGCACCGACCTGGCGGCGGCTGCCGCTCGGGCGCAGCGTGGAGCTGGCTCTGCTGGCCGAGAAAGCGGGTCTACCCCTGTCTCTGATGGAGGAGGCTCACGCCGAGCTGGAGACTCCGATCACGCCGCCCGTTTCCGGCCGTACCTACCACCTCAAGATTCCCGCGGAGTACGGCGAGCGGGTCGCCGCGCTGCTGGCGGATCCTCAAGTCCAGCTGCTGCGCTACACCTTCCACCGCATCCGCTCCGGAGACACCTTTTATGCTTTAGCCGAGTACTACGAGCTGAGCGTCGCTCTACTGATGGAGGCCAATCCGGCGGTTCCGCCGCGCTCCTTGAGGATTGGTGAGCAGCTTCGCATCCCCGTGTTTTCCGGGCGCCCCGTCAAGACCGAACCGATAGTGAGCCTTTCGGAAGACGAGGCGGCCGCTTTTTCCGCCCTACACACCGTGGCGGCCGGGGACACGCTCTGGGGGATCTCCAGGCGCTACGGAACCACGGCGGAGATTCTGGCCTGGGTCAACGGACGCAGCCTTGACGCGCTGCTGAAACCCGGGGAAACTCTAAAAGTACCTCCGCCGGCACACGGGCCGGCGCCCGCTCCGACGACCCCACAGCCGCTCGCGGAGGAAGGAGAACCACGGTGAACAGGATCGGAATCTTTCTCCTCCTGCTCCTCGGTACTCTGGGCGGATTGCTATCGGCCCAGCAGACTGAAAAGGAACGAATGGTCGTCTCGGAACAGGTCGATTGGCAGCGGGGAGTTTTGATCCTGGAAGTAGCCCTGGCCATCGAGGCCAGGGAGTTCAATCCGGGCAGCCGTTTCGACGCGGAACGGGAGATCGAGCGGCTCCTGCCGGGTCTCTTTATGTCCGCCGTTGTGGAGATTCCCTTCGATTCCTATCGCACGATCGGGGAGCGCCTCAGGGAGGATCAGCTGCTCTTCCAGCGCCTGGAGAGCACCGCCGTGGATTCGGTCTCCAAGCGCTATTCCCGGGTCAGGGAAGATCTGCAGGAGATCCAGGTCCAGTACCGCTTTCCCTTCTACGGCGACGGCGGGTTCGTGGTCCCTCTGATCACCCACAGCCGGCCCTATCCGGTGGAGCGAAAGCTCGGCTTCGTCCCTTCCCGGAACTTCACCGGCCTGGTAATCTACGCCGGCGGCGAGCTTCCCGCCCACGGCAAGGATATCCGCCAACAGGTTCGGCCCGCCCTGTTTCCCACGCTCTACGATGAGGACATGAATCGGATCCTCTCCGTGGAGATGTGTGACCCGAACTTTCTGAAGCGATGGGGCATGGTCGCCTACTCGGATTCGGAGGCGCACAGCGCCCTTCTGGAGCGTATCGGGGCAGCCCCCCTGCGCACCGTGGCCCGGGGGGTATTCGGCATCAACGCCACGGATCTGCTGCTTCCCAAAGAGGCGGTGGATCGACTTCTGGTGCGGGAGGCCAACCGGGCGCTGCTCAGCCAGGGGCGGGTGTTGATCGTAATCGACTCCGACGAAGATTCCGGCGAAGATTGACGAGCGATAACCTTTTTGGTTATCCTAGTCGCCGGCTCATGAATCCAACTGCACGCTCCCGCCAACCGAAACGTCTTCTCCCACTGCTGCTTCTGGGTGCCGCCCTCGCCTTAGGCTCCTGCACCCGGAACATCGGCTACGGGCTGGTGCTGTGGGCCGGAGAGGAGAGCCCGGTTCAAACCGGTGAGATCCTGCCCGTGCAGCAGGAGTCTCAGGTCCAGAGCACCTATCTGATCCGTCTGCCCGGCACCAGGGAACTGGCCGAAATTCCAACCTGGAGGATGCGCCTGTTCACAAGCAAGGAAGAGGCCCTGAAGGGAGCCGAGGAGTATGCCCCCTACCAGAACATGTACGCCTATTCCGAGCGGGACGGCCTGCCCCTGAGGGAAGAGGCGGATCAGGAGGCTCGGAGGGTGTACAAGCTGGCCGAAGGACAGCTGGTGAAGGTCCTGTCCCGGGTGGAGCAGAAAGTAAAAGTGGGAAGCTACGAGGACTACTGGTATCTGGTTCTTACGGACGACGGCTACCAGGGGTACTGCTTCGGCTACTATCTTCCGATGTTCACCTCCGCCGGCGATCCCAAGGCGGAGGTGGAAGCGCTGATAGCCCGGGATCCGATGCTCGAAGCCCTGCTCGGAACGGACTGGAGGCCGGAGTACTTCCGGGAGATGGTGGATAAAGGCCGAATCGATCTGACAGCCTTCGGTCCCGGCTTCGGATTTTTCGTGGACCCGGTGGAACGGCAGATTCGTCTGATTCCGGGCAAGCACTCCTACAGCTACAACTACGAACGGGTGGAAAACGTGGGAGCCAACCGCTACGTATTCGAGGGACCGGAAATCCCCAGCGGCGGCATCCGGGTCATCATGCAGTCCGATCAGCGCATCGTGTGCACCTATTCGGTCGGGGATCAGGTGCTCAGCTCGGTGTTCATCGCCTTTGAAGACGATATCGAGGAGATCGTCGCCCGGGAGAGGGAGCGGCGGGAGCGGCTGGCGCAGACGTTCAGCTCCAGGAGCCGGGTCCTGCGCAGCAGTGCCTACGGAAACATCTATCTCGAAGAGCAGATGCGTTTCCGCTGGGAGAATTTCGGCAGGCTCGGGGAGCAGATTTTCCTCAAGCCGGTGCGGGGAGCGGGCACCGTTGATTTCCCCTACTATCTGTCCGACGGCTTGAGCGGATCATTCGACGGGGTCATCACCTTTCGGTTCAACGAGTACGAGCGGGACCAGGGCACGAGCTTTCTGTACTCCTTCGAATCTTCCGGGGTTCGTTTCGAGTATGTACATCCGCAGGGCATCGAAAATCTAGAGGTGATACGCCGCGACAGTTCGCCGCTGGTGATCTTCTTCAGCTACGGCGGTTCCTGATGCCTCCGGTCATCATGATGGAGGCGAGCCTCGCTTTCGGGGAACGCAATATCCTCAAATCCGTCAATCTCAACCTTCCCAAAGGCCGAAAGCTCGCCCTGGCCGGAGCCAACGGAAGCGGAAAGACCACGCTGATGCGTATCCTGATCGGCGAGCTCAAGCCTGATCTGGGCACCGTGGTCCGGGAGAAGAACACCCGCATCTCCTATATGCCCCAGTCGGGAAGCGGCGGTACGGCGGGCCGGAGCTCTTCCCTGAGCCTGGATCCGCGCTGCACCGTATACGAGCACGTGGAGAAAGCTTTTGCCGCCGAAGCCGGGCAGGAACAGGAGCTGCGCGCCGCGGAGCACGAGCTCGGCAAGCACAGGGAGAGCTCGCCGGAGCTCACCCGGCTGCTGGAGCGGCATCAAGACCTCCAGGAGCAGCTGGAGCTGTCGGGCTACTACCGCCGCGCCGAGGTCGAAGAGCGGGTTCTTCAGGGTCTGGGTTTCGGCAGGGATGAGTTCGATCAACCGATCGGGAGTTTCTCCCAAGGCTGGCAGATGCGCATCAGTCTGGCAAGGGTGCTCTGCGAGGGTGCGGACCTGCTGCTGCTGGACGAGCCGACGAACTTCCTCGATCTGGAGGCCCGCATCTGGCTGGAGGGTTTCCTGCAGGAAACCGCCGCGGGGGTGCTGGTCGTCTCCCACGACCGCTATTTCCTCGATACCACCGTGAATGAGGTGGCCGAGCTGTATCAGGGCAACCTGACGATCTACCCCGGCAGCTTCAGCAGCTATGAGCGGCGGCGGATCCAGGAGCTGGCGCAGATCGCCGAAGCCTATGAGCAGCAGCAGGAGGAGATCGCCCGAACCGAGCAGTTCATCCGGCGCTTCCGCTACAAGGCGACCAAGGCCCGCCAGGTTCAGAGCCGCGTAAAAGCCCTCGAACGGTTGGAGCGGATCGAAGCGCCCCCGGTGCACAAGACCCTGCACTTTTCCTTCCCCGAGGCACCTCGGAGCGGCAGGTTGGGCGCGCAGATCGAGGATCTTTACAAAACGTACGGGGGCAAGACGGTGTTTGCCGCCGCCGGCCTCACCCTTTCCCGGGGAGAAAAATGGGCCCTGGTGGGCCCCAACGGCGTGGGCAAATCGACCCTGATGCGGCTGATGGCGGGACGGGAGAAGGCGGATTCCGGTACGATTCGCTACGGCAGCGGCGTGCAGGTGGGCTACTACTGCCCCGAAGAGGTGGAGCGCCTGGAGGAGGCGAGCACCATCGAGGAGCTGGTGACCGACTGGGCGCCTACGGAGATGGTTCCCCACCTGCGATCCCTGCTGGGGGCCTTCCTGTTCCGGGGGGATGATGTGTACAAGGCGGTGGCGGTGTTGAGCGGGGGGGAGAAGAGCCGGCTGGCGTTGCTGCGGCTGCTGCTGCAGCCGACCAACCTGCTGTTCCTGGACGAACCGACCAACCATCTGGACCTCCAGTCCAAGGATATTCTGCTCGACGCCCTGAAGCGCTACAGCGGAACCGTGGTGTTCGTTTCCCACGATCGAAACTTCATCGATGCCCTGGCCGACCGGGTGGCCGAGGTCGGGGGCGGACAGATCCGGCCCTACCCCGGTGACTATGCCTACTACCTGTGGCGGAAGAATCAGGAGGAGCAGCCGGCGCCTCGCTCCGGGCCGTCCCGCAGCGCGGAATCCTTCACCGCCCCGGAGAGTGCCCAGGTGCTGCGGGAGCAGAGCAAGGCTCAGAAGCGGGAGCTGCGCCGCCTGGAACGGGAAGAGGAGCAGCTCCTGGCCACGATGGAGGAGCTGGATGAGGAAGGGGCGCGTCTGGAGCATCTTCTGGCCCAAGAGGCGGTGTACCGGGATGGACAGCGGGTCAGAGAGATCAAAGAGCAGCTGGAGACGATCACGAACCGCAGAGAACGGCTGATGAGTCGCTGGGAATCAGTCGATAAACAACGAAAAGAGATTTAGCTGGGGAGTGGGCAGGATGAAAAGCAAGCACTTCAACAACCACCGCACCGTGGGTTTCGTGTCCTTTCGGTTTGCCGGAAACGACGGAGTCAGCCTGGAGACCGAAAAGATGGCCGACGTGTTCCGCCGCTGGGGGTACCGCTGCGTGTTCATGGGGGGAGAGCTGGACACGCCCCCGGAGGATTCGTTTCTGGTGGAAGAAACCCATTTCCAGCATCCGGACATTCGGGAGATCTATCAGGAGTGCTTCAGCCAGACGAGTCGCCCCCCGGCGGTGACCAAGAGGATCCACGAGTACCGGGAGCTGTTCAAGAAAAAACTCTACGAGTTCATCCGCAGGTTCGAGGTGGATATCCTGGTTCCGGAGAACGCCCTCACCATTCCTCTGAACGTGCCTCTGGGCCTGGCCATTACCGAGGTCATCGCAGAGACCAGCATCAATACCATCGCCCACCACCACGATTTCTTCTGGGAGCGCAAGCGCTTTCTCAACAATTGCGTGTGGGACTACCTGAACTCCTGCTATCCCCCTCACCTGAATACGATCCAGCACGTGGTGATCAACTCCTCCGGTCAGAACCAGCTGGCCCTGCGGACCGGCATCGGCGCTACCCTGATTCCCAATGTGATGAACTTCGAGCATCCCCCTGAGCCGCCGGATGAGTACACCAAGGATGTGCGCAAGGATCTGAAGGTCGGGGCGAATACGCTTCTCGTGCTGCAGCCGACCCGGGTGGTGCAGCGCAAGGGGATCGAGCACGCCATCGAGCTGGTCGCCCGGCTGGGCAGGAAGGCGACCCTGGTCATCTCCCACGCCTCCGGAGACGAGGGGTATGAGTACCAGGAGCGGGTCAGGGAGTATGCGGACATGCTCGAGGTGGACGCCCGCTTCGTTCAGGAGATCATCTCCGATGGCCGGGGAACCACCAAGGACGGCCGCAAGATCTACTCCCTCCAGGACATCTATCCCTACGCCGATCTGATCACCTACCCGTCACTGTCCGAGGGATTCGGCAACGCCTTCCTGGAGGCGATCTACTTCAAACGCCCGATTCTGGTGAACAACTACTCGATCTACTTCTTCGACATCAAACCCAAGGGTTTCGACGTGATCGAGATGGACGATTTCATTACCGACGATACGGTCCGCCTGACCCTGGAGGTCCTGGACAATCCGGAGCGGGTCAGGGAGATGACCGAGAAGAACTACGCCCTCTGCCTGAAGCACTACTCCTATCGAATCCTCGAGGTGAAGCTGCGCCACATCCTGAGCTCCTTCTGGGGCCAGCGGTAGGAAGAGGCAGTGGGGGACCCGCAGCCGACGACCTGCGGAGCTTCAGGGATCGATCAATCGTTTCTCTAAAGACTGAGTGTGACGCTTGCGAGTACAAACAGCAGCAGCTCCACGTCGTCCTCGCCGGTGGTTAGGACGGGATCAGCCTCTAAGCTGAGCTCGACCGGACCGGCTGGCAGGGTGTAGCTTACGACGAACTCCGTGTCCCCAAGTCCGGCCTCTTCATACAGAGCGAGGTTGAGGTACGCTTCCAGCCTGAGGCTACCAGGACCGAGCTCCATCTCATACGTGGCACCGGCGATGGCATCTACCGCGATTTCCGGGATGTAGGTGAAATCCAACTCCGCCTGCAGCCCGAGGCTACCAGGACCGAGCTCCATCTCATACATGGCACCGGCGAAGGCATCTACCGCGATTTCCGGGATGTAGGTGAAATCCAGCTCCGCCTCCAGGCCGAGCCCGAACGGCAATATGTAGTCGACGATGCCGTAGGCGTAGCTGTCCAGATTGTCTTCCTCCGCTTCCAGGTCATGGATCAGATCCACCCCGACCGTGAAATCGAGTACGGAAACGGAGAAACCATACTCTCCGTACACATCTATAATCCCCTTGTATACATCCGGGAGAATCGGGATTTGCCATGAAGCGCCCACGGCAAACCCGGTCTCACCAAGCGTGACGTCGACCGACGGCAGGACATACAGCTCGAAGTCCCCTTCTTCTTGGAGAAGATCCCCCGTGCCAACTTCAAGCCCAAGGTAGATTCCGGAACTTTCGGCCCATAGCGGGACTGTCGCCAGGGCGAGAGAAAAAAGCATCATTATATACAGCATATACAGCTTTTTCAGATGGCACTCCTTCAGTTAGAGGTATGAACCTCATGCGGGGACCACAGTCCGCTATGGCTTCATAATACACGGTAGGGCGGCGGCTTCAAGTGCACGGCTGAAATTTTGCCGCATTTCGGTTTATGGAATCCCCGGCTGTACGCAGAATTTGTTCTACCAGGGTTTGCCGATCCTCGTCCCGGGTAGCATCGAAGATAGGGATGCCCTCGAAGCTTTTCACACCCCCGGCAGCGCGAACGAAGGATCCGGCTACGGCGAGGATCTTGTCTCTTGGTACACGCCGAACCCGCAGGGTTTCTGCCCAGTCTGACGGATCGGTCAGGCAGACGACTACCGCGCCGGCGGCCCGAGGTTCTCCCCCCTCGGAGACTATGAAGTCCACCTCCTCCGGAACGCGTTCGAGCATCTGGCGGAAGGATCTGCCGCCTCTCTCCAGGATCAGGCTCTCCTGTGATCCCTGTACCAGGACGAAGCGCGCCCCGGATTCGGCCAGGGCGTAGGAATCACCGGAGCGGTGATCCAGGGTCAACCGGGCCACGTGGCTGGATTTGAGAGCCGCCACCGTGTAGCCCCGGGAGGTCAGGACGGCGATCAGCGCGGTACAAACCGTGGTCTTGCCGCTGTTTTTCAGACCCGTTACACACACGAGATAGGAATGGTGCTGCAGCTGCTTCACGACTTTCCGATCTTAGCCTGCCCGGCTTGGCCGCGTATACCCCCACGAGCGGGGACCGATTGGCCCCTGCTTGCCCGTCCAAGGCGGAATCGAGTACATTGCTATCGAAGCTAGCGGAGACAGCGAATCTATCAAAGCCGGCTGACGCGCACCGGGTGAGCGAAATCGATTGATCGGAGGTAGAGCGATGGAGCGGGACTTAGAGCTGCTCGTCGGTGACAAGCGGGTCGCCACGAACCAATTTGCCAGACAAATCATCATCAGCACCCTGACGGGGCTTCTCAAGCCTCTCAAACACGTAGACACGGACGAGAAAATCCAGATTACCATCGGGGCGCTCAAGGGTTAAATGGGATCTTCCCTCCCCCTCGAGCCCCTTCTGTTCACCGCTCTGCGGGCCGCGGCCAGGGCGTTTCCGGAAATTCTCTCGGTGTACGAAGGCTCTTTTACGGTTGATACCAAGGCGGATCGCTCCCCGGTCACCGAGGCGGATCGGCGGTCGAACCAGGTCATCACCGACGAGTTGTCGCGGCACAGCCCCTATCCGATTCTCAGCGAAGAGGGCAGAAGCATCCCGTTTGCCGAGCGCCGCGGCTGGCAGCGGTTCTGGTTGGTGGATCCCCTGGACGGAACCAAGGAGTTCGTGAAGCGAAACGGGGAGTTCACCATAAACATCGCCTTCGTGGAGGGGACCGTTCCGGTTCTAGGGGTCGTATACGCCCCCCTGCCCGATCTGCTCTTCTTCGCCTGGGAGGACAGAGACGAGGGCAGCGACGGGGACAGCGGACCGCGAAGCAGCGGACGCGGCGGGTCGTACAAGCTCGAGGGATTCACCGATATTGCCGCCCGGCTGCCGGAGGACCTGGTCGAGCGGGCGGTCAAGCTGCCTCCCAAAGAGCCTTTCGACTTCGACGAAACGCAAAAAAAGGAAACCATCACCGTGATCGGCAGCCGCTCCCACCGGGGGCCGCACTTCAGCGATTATGTTCGCGGGCTCGAGCGACGCTACGCCGAACGGGTCGAGATCAGGACCAGCGGCAGTGCCCTCAAACCCTGCCTGGTCGCCGACGGAGCGGCGGACATCTATCCCCGTTTCGGACCCACCATGGAGTGGGACACGGCGGCGCCCCACGCAGTGGTCCGAGGGGTAGGCAAGCGCATGGTCGCCTTTGAAAGCGGCCGGGAGCTGGTCTACAACAAGGAACAACTGGTCAACCCCTCGTTTCTCGTGTACTAGCACCCAGGGCCGGCCGGGGAGCGGAGAAACGTCGAAAAAAGGTACCAGGTTACCACAATATCTGATCAAATTACTATTGAAAGAGCACCATCCCATCTTGACAGACACCCCGTCTGAGCATATGCTGAGCGGGGCAGAAGTGAAGAGATTCACGATTTAGCTCCAGTAATAACCGTTACATACAAATAGCAGAAGCTTACAGAGCTTGAGGAGGCGCAGAGGCATGTCTAAAGAAGATACTGCGGTGATCGCAAAGGTCGTGAAGGAGTACGGCAAGGACCCCCATCGCCTGATGGACATCGTTCGGGGCGTTCAAGAGCAGGCCGGCTACCTGTCGGACGACGCTGTAGAGGAAATCGCCAAAGCACTAGGCGTGCATCGGGTTCAGGTAGCGGACATGGCGAGTTTTTACACGTTCTTCGACCGCGAACCCGCCGGCAAGTGCACGATCCGGTTGAGCAACTGCGTGGTGGATCAAATGCACGGCATGGAGGCGGTTGCCAAGGCTTTCGAGAAAGAGCTCGGGATCTCCTTCGGTCAAACCACGCCGGACGGGATGATCTCCCTGAAGTACACCTCCTGCACCGGGATGTGCGATCAGGCTCCCGGCGGC
>CAZPQC010000132.1:0-10260 GCA_964588525.1 uncultured Spirochaetaceae bacterium | reverse complement strand
TCTCGGCCACGGCGATTCCCTCCTCCTCCGCCTTGTGAGCCAGCATCGGACCGGGAATCAGATCTCCGATGGCGTAGACCCCGGCCAGAGATGTCTGAAAGCGATCGTCCACGACGACCCGGCCGCCGCGCTTGTCGATCTTCACACCGAGCTCGGCCAGGCCCAGGCCTTCGGTGTAGGGACGTCGGCCAACGGCAACCAGCACCACGTCGGCTGCAAATTGCTGCTGCCTGCCGTCCTTGCCCTCGGTGGAGAGGATCACCCCGGCGGCTCCGTCCTTGCCCGCAGTATCCGCACCCGCTCTACTCTTCCCGGCCTTCCCACTCTTTGGCTGTCCAGCCTTCTCGTACCCCAGCACCCGGATCCCGGTGAAGATCTGCAGACCCTGCTTGCCGAGGATGCTGCGCAGGCGTCGGGAGATCTCGGAGTCCATGCCGGGCAGGATCTGATCGAGCAGCTCGATCACCGTGACCTCGGCTCCCAGCCTGGCCCAAACGCTGCCCAGTTCCAGTCCGATCGCTCCTGCGCCGATCACCACCAACCTGGCGGGAACGCCCTGCAGGGAGAGAGCCTCCGTGGAGGTGAGGAAACCGTCCCTGCCGATGGGAAAAATCGGCAGGCCGGCGGGCACGCTTCCCGTGGCCAGGATGATGTTTTTGGCCTTCAGGGTCTGCTTTTCCCCACCTGGCACGCTTACCTCGACTTTTCCTCTATCTACGAGTCTGCCCACGCCGTTGAAGGTCTCCACCCCGTTTCCCTTGAACAGCTGGCCCACCCCCGAAGTGAGCTTCTCCACCACCTGCTGTTTGCGAGCCATCATGGTTTTCAGGTCCAGATCGAGCTTGCCGACCTTGATCCCATGGGCGCCGATATCGTGTCCGCCTGCACCGCCGCTGCCGCGCAACCGCGCGTACAGCTCGCTGGAATCGAGCAGGGCTTTGGAGGGGATGCAGCCGATGTTCAGGCAGGTGCCTCCGAAACGCTCGTTTTTCTCCACGATAGCAGTGGTCATACCCAGCTGGGCGGCTCGGATGGCCGCTACGTAGCCCCCGGGACCGGAACCGATAACGAGACAGTCGTAGATCTCGGACTCGTTCGAGCTCATCGTTTCTAAATATCCAACAGCAAGCCTTGCGGATCTTCGATGAGGGTCTTGATCGTGACCAGGAACTGAACGGCCTCCCGGCCGTCGATCAGGCGGTGGTCGTACGACAGGGCTACGTACATCATCGGTTTGATCACCACCTGATCATCCACCGCGATCGGCCGCTTCTGAATGGCGTGCATACCCAGGATGGCGGTCTGGGGATAGTTGGGAAGCGGAGTGGACAGCAGGGAGCCGAACACTCCGCCGTTGGTAATGGTAAAGGTGCCGCCGGCCAGTTCATCCGGGGCGATCTTTTTTTCACGAGCCCTGGCAGCCATATCGAGGATGGCCGATTCGATCTCGGCGAAGCTCATGGCATCCGCATCCCGCAGCACCGGAACCACCAGTCCCCATTCCGTAGATACCGCGACTCCGATATCGTAGAAGTTGTTGTAGACGATCTCCCGGCCGTCGATCATGGCGTTTACCGCAGGAAAGCGCTGCAGGGCCTGGCAGCAGGCTTTTACGAAGAAGGACATGAAGCCCAAGCGCACGCCGTGCTTCTTCTCGAACTGCTCCCCGTAGTGTTTTCGCGCAGCTATGACCCTTTCCATGTTGATCTCGTTGAACGTGGTGAGCAGGGCGATTTCGTGACGAGCTTGAACCAGCCGGTTGGCAATTGTCTGGCGCAGACGGCTCATCGGTACGCGGGTCTGGCGGTCCGATGTCGGGACGGCGCTTCTGTTCTCACCGGCTCCGACGCCGGCTGCTGGTTCGGGCGCAGCTGCAGCCGGCTTAGCTGCAGCCGGCATGGAACCGCCTTGCTTCTCGGCCTCGGCAGCCCGCAGGGCGTCCTCCTTGGTGATCCGCCCCTTGGGACCAGTTCCCTTCAGCTCGGCGACGGACAATCCGTGCTCTTTGACGACCCGCCGCACCGCTGGGGACAAATCTGCCGGGCCAGCCGGCCCGGGCGGCTGCGCAGCGGCTGCGCCGACAGGCGCTGCCTCCGGGGCGGATTCTGCTGCCGGCGCGGCGGCGGGCTCGCCCTCCCCCACGGTCAGATCACCGACCACCTGGCCGATCTCCACCTCCTGCCCCTCTCCGATCAGGATATGGAGTGTTCCGTCCGCCGGAGCAGGAACGGCCACGGTGGCCTTGTCCGTCTCAAGCTCGAAGAGGTCTTCCCCCTCCTCGACCTTCTCCCCTTCCTTTTTGATCCAGGAGGTGAGGATCCCGCTGGTGATGGATTCACCGACAGATGGAACCAGTACGTCTTCTTTCATGCTTTTCCTCTCTTGGCGGACTTTGCAGCGGAGCGTTTCCCTCCTGCGGATTCCGTGCGCGCATCCGCGGGAGCGTCCCCCGCCTCACCCCGGGCCACGCCCAGGGCCAGGTCCACCAGCTCCCGCTGTTCGGCCACGTGCTGGCGGTGAGAACCGACAGCCGGGCTGGCGCTGGCCGGCCTGGAGACAAAGGCGAAACGGCGATCCGGGAAACTTTTGAGGAACTGCTCGCGCATGTAGCGCAGGGCGCCGCGGTTTTCCGGCTCCTCCTGAGCCCAGAGCAGCTCCCGGACACTCGGATAACCGTCCAGCACTCTGCCCAATGCGTCGGCGGGGAAGGGATACAGCTGCTCGACCCGGAGAATGCAGGTATCGAAAGCCTTGAGCTCCTGCCTGCGCTCCCAAAGATCGAAGTACAACTTCCCCGAGCAGAGAATCAGCCGCTTCACCCCTCTTCCGTTGCCACCCGCCGTGGTATCCTCAGAATCCAGATCTGCGGCGACCGGCGGTGCGTTGAGCACGGGCTGAAAGTGCCCCTGGGTGAGCTCATCCAGGCGGGAAACGGCCAGGGGATGGCGCAGCAGGCTCTTGGGGCTCATCAACACGAGGGGTTTGCGGAAATCCCGCTTCATCTGCCGGCGGAGCAGGTGGAAGTACTGGGCCGGCGTGCTCAGGTTGCAGACCTCCATGTTTTCCTCGGCGCAGAGCTGCAGGAAGCGTTCCAGGTGGGCGCTGGAGTGCTCCGGCCCCTGCCCTTCGTAGCCGTGGGGCAACAGCAGCACCAGGCCGCTGGAGCGCTGCCATTTGGTCTCAGCCGCGGCGATGAAGTTGTCGATCACCACCTGGGCTCCGTTGGAGAAATCCCCGAACTGGGCCTCCCAAATCACCAGGGTGCGGGGGGAGTTCAGGGAGAAGCCGTACTCGAATCCGAGGATCGAGTACTCCGAGAGGGGGCTGTCGTAGGCGCAGAAACGGGCCTGATCGGCGTGCAGGTGGTTGAGGGGCACGTAGGGCAGGGCTTCGGCGCTTTCGGTGTCCCACCAGGCGGAGTGGCGCTGGCTGAAGGTGCCTCTCTCGCAGTCCTGCCCGCTCAGGCGCACGGGGATGCCCTCCAGCAGCAGGGTGCCGAAGGAAAGAGCCTCGGCAAAGGCCCAGTCCACAGTGCCCCCCTGCTCCAGGCGCCGCTTCTTGTCATCCAGGATGCGTTTCAGCTTGCTGTGGATGTTGAATCCCTCGGGTACGCGGGTCAGGGTATCGGCAACCGCCTCAAGGGTCTTGCGCTTCACTCCCGTAGGCACCGATTCCTGGGTGTAGCGGCCGTGAAGTCCCTGCCACTCGTCCCCCTGAAAGGGCTTCAGGGTCGGTTCGGGAGGATGCTCCCGGGCGGTCTTCAAGGCCCGGCGCAGCCCCGCGGCATACTCCTTGCGCAGGACCTTCTGCTCCTCCGGGCTCATCACGCCGGGCTTGGCGCAGGCTTCGGCGTATTTGCTCGTGACCCCCGGATGCTCCCGGATCAGCTTGTACATCCGGGGATTGGTGAAGGAAGGCTCGTCCCCCTCATTGTGACCGTGGCGGCGGTAGCAGATGATGTCCACGATCACATCCTGGGACATCTTCTGGCGGAAGCGAAGAGCCAGATCCATGGCGTAGACCACGGCTTCCGGATCATCCCCGTTGACGTGGAACACCGGCACCGAGGTCATCTTGGCCACATCCGTGGGGAAGAAGGTGGAGCGGGAGTCCCGGCTCGAGGTGGTGAATCCGATCTGGTTGTTGATGATCACGTGGATCGTGCCGCCGGTGTGGTAGCCCCTCAGCTGGGAAAGATTGAAGATCTCCGCCACAACTCCCTGTCCGCTGAAAGCGGCATCCCCATGGAGAATCACGGGCAGCACCCGCTTGGTCGCCCGCATGAAGCTTCCCCAGCGGTTGAGGCTCTGCACGGCCCGGGTCTTTCCCTCCACCACCCCGTCGACGCTCTCCAGGTGGCTGGGGTTGGAAACCAGGGTCACATGGACCGAAGTTCCGTCCTCGTGGCCATGGTCGGTGGAGTAGCCCAGGTGGTACTTCACATCACCGCTGCCGCCGTACTGACCGGGCTTGTGGTTGTCCTCGAACAGGGTGAAGATCTCCTCCACGGGCATGTTGAAGATCCGGTTGAGCAGGGTGATCCGTCCCCTGTGGGCCGTACCGATCACGATCTCGTCGATCCCCGACCCGCCGGCTGCGCCGGCCGCATTGACCAGGGAGTGCAGGGCCGGCACCACCACCTCCGCCCCTTCCAGGGAGAAGCGCTTCTGGCCGATGAAGGTCTTGTGCAGGAACTGTTCGAACTCCTCGGCCTTGATAAGGTCCTCGAGAATCGCCTTGCGCCGGGCGGCGGAAAAGTCGGGCTTGTTGCGGCAGGACTCCATCGCCTGCAACAGCCAGTTGCGGATCGGTTTGTTCTGGATGTGGAGGAACTCGACGCCGAAGGTCGAGCAGTAGGTTTCCTGGAAGGCCTGAAGAATCTCCCTCAAGCGGGCCCTTTCGGGTTTCATGGCCCGGCCGGCGGAAAACTCCCGGTCCAGATCCTCTTCACTCAATCCGAACGCTTCGATGGACAGCTGTTCGTAGGCCCCCCTGGCTCTGGGATAAAGGTAGTTCCGGCTCGGTTCATGTTTGGGGCGCAGGGGATTGAGATAGGCGTAGAAGTAGCCCACATCCCGGTAAGCCCACAGCAGGCTGTCCACACGGCTTTGTTTGGAACGTCCGAGTGCGTCCACGCCGGCGTCCGAGGTCGCCGACGCCGCTGCGGCGATGGGCCCGTGTACCGCGGTTGGCAACGCCCGCCGGGGTGTTCCCAAGTCCAGGGATCCGCCCCTGTCGAAGTCGCGGAAGAAGTTCTGCCAGGGGCCGTCCACCGAGGAGGGATCCCGGAGCCAGGCCTGGTAGAGCTCCTCGATGAAGGGCAGGCTTGTCAGATCCAGCAGTTCATGCATGCACTTCAGCTCCCGAGTTTCTCCTTCATCAGCTCCGGGATCTGGTCCGGCCGATCCGCAACCGGCACCCCTGCCTCCCGAAAGGCTTTGACCTTGGCTTCCGCCGTTCCCTTGCCGCCGGAGATGATGGCTCCGGCATGACCCATGCGCTTGCCCGGAGGCGCGGTACGCCCGGAGATGAAGGCCGCCACGGGCTTTCTGACCCTGCGCCGGATATACTCGGCGGCCCGCTCCTCATCCTCCCCGCCGATCTCCCCGATGATCACCACTCCTTGGGTACCCGGATCGGTTTCGAACAATTCGAGCAGATCGATATACCCCGTGCCGATCACCGGGTCCCCGCCGATGCCGATGCAGGTGGATTGACCCAGCCCCGCCAGGGTGAGGTTGTACACTACTTCGTAGGTCAGGGTACCGCTGCGGGAGATCACCCCGATCTTTCCCGGCTTGTGAATGTGACCGGGCATGATCCCGACCTTGCTCTTTCCGGGATTGATCAGGCCGGGGCAGTTGGGACCGATCAGCCGCGCCCCCTTTTCGCGGATGTAGTGGTAGTTGGCGAGCATCTCCAGCACCGGCACGCCCTCGGTGATGCAGACGATCAGGCCTATGCCGCTGTCGGCGGCCTCCCGCAGGGCGGCGGTGGCGAAGCGGGCCGGGACGAAGATCACCGAGCAGTCGGCGCCTGTAGCAGCTACAGCCTCGGCCATGGTGTTGAACACCGGCCGGCCGTGCACCTCCTGCCCCCCCTTGCCGGGGGTCACTCCCCCTACGACCTTGGTTCCGTACTCCAGCATCGATGCCGCGTGGAAGGAACCGTCCCGGCCGGTGATGCCCTGGACCAGGACCCTGGTGTTTTGATCGATCAGAATTCCCATGTCAGCTACACTCCCGCCTTTGCTCTCTCTAAAACTTTCTTCACGGCCTCGGTCATCTCCGAAGCGACCTCCAGACCGGCCTGCTCCAACAGGGCGCGTCCCTCCTTCTCATTGGTGCCGATCAGACGGATCACCAGCGGCACGGGCAGGTCGATCCGGTCCCGGGCGATTAGGATTCCCTTGGCGATGTCGTCGCAGCGGGTGATACCGCCGAAGATATTGATCAAAATCGCCTTGAGGTCTTTGTTACGAGTTAGGATCTGCAGGGCCGTGAGTACCTTCTGCGGGCTGGAGCTTCCCCCCACATCGAGGAAGTTGGCCGGCTGGCCTCCGAACAGCTTGATCAGGTCCATGGTGGCCATGGCCAGACCCGCGCCATTCACTATACAGCCGATATCCCCATCCAGGCTCACGAAGCTCAGGCCCGCCTCCTTGGCCTCGATCTCCTCCCGGCTGTACTCCTCAGCGGTGCGCAAAGCCTCCACCTCGGCGTGTTTGGGCAGGCCGTTGTCGTCGAAGTTGATCTTCGCATCCGCCGCGACCAAGGTGGTCTCATCGATTTGGGCGTAGGGATTGATCTCCACCAGGGAACAGTCTTTGTCGATCATGAGCCGATAGAGATTGAGGAGCGCTGCCAGGGCCTGATCCAGCAGTTTTTTGGGAAAGGCGGCACTCAAAAACTCGCGCAGATCCTTCTCATCCGGACCCCGGAGAGGATCGATGTAGTGTTTTAGAATCTTCTCCGGTTCCTTCACGGCCAGCTCTTCGATATCCACTCCTCCGGAGGCGCTGACGATGCAAAGAGCTTTTTTGTTGGCCCGGTCCACGGTCACGCTGAGGTAGTACTCCTTGCGGATATCCACGGCCTTGGCCACCAGAACCGCCTCCACCGGGATATCCTTGATGGTGAGGGCGAGGATCTTGCCGGCGGCCTCCCGCGCCTCTTCGGTGGTGCGGGCCAGCTTGACCCCGCCGGCCTTGCCCCGGCCCCCGACCAGCACCTGGGCCTTGATCACCGCGGGAAGGCCGATCTCCTCGGCGATTCGAGCCGCATCCTCGGCACTTCTGGCCACACGTCCCGGCGGCACCGGAACTCCGTAGGCTGACAGCAGGTCCCGGGCTTGATATTCGTGGATCTTCATCGCTCCCCCTCTTCCTTGGCCTTGGTAATCCGACGCTTGGTGAGATTGATGTTCTTGGTGACCTTGATCCCCCGGGGACAGACCCGGGTGCATTGGAAGTGATTCTCACAGGCCCACACGCCGTCGGGATGGTCGAGGACCTCAAGGCGCTCGGCAAGGCCACGGTCCCGGCTGTCGAAGATAAAGCGGGCGGCCTGGGCCAGCGCTGCCGGACCGATAAAGGCGGTGTTCTTGCCGTCCAGGATCGGGCAGGCGGAGTAGCAGGAACCGCAGAGGATGCACTTGGTCGGATCGTCGAAAACAGCCCGCTCCTCGGGGCTCTGCACCCGCTCCTTTTCGGCAGCCCTTTGATCGTTGATCAGGAAGGGTTTGACCTTGCGCCAGCGGGCGAAGAACTCATCCTGCTCGACCATCAGATCCCGCAGCAGGGGCAGATGCTTGAGAGGCTCGATCTTGACAACAGTTCCGTCGGCTTCGGCCACATCCTTGACCAGGGTCTTGCAGGCCAGGCGTTCCCGGCCGTTGATGATCATGGCGTCAGAGCCGCAGACCCCGTGGGCACAGCTCTTACGGAAGGCCAGGGTGCCGTCCTGGTAGTTCTTCACCTGCATCAGGGCATCGAGCACCCGATCGGTGGGCTCGACCTCGACCGGATAATCCCTGAAGTGGGGTTTGCCGTCCACTTCCGGATTGTAGCGCTGTATCTGCAAGGTAATCTTCACAGCATCACTCCTCGTCTCTAGTAAGCCCGCGGCTTGGGCTCGAAGCGGGAGATGTCCACCGGCCGGTAGTCGATGCGCACCTCGTCTCCCTCCAGCCAGGCCATGGTGTGCTTGAGCCAGTTCTCATCGTCCCGCTCGGGATAATCCTCCCGGGCGTGGGCTCCGCGGCTCTCCTTGCGGTTCTCCGCGCTGGCCGCAGTTAGCAGGGCCAGGTCCAGGAGGTTCTGCAGCTCGAAGATCTCCAGGAGATCCGTGTTGTAGCGCTTGGAGCTGTCCTGGGCACGCACCTCCCGATAGCGGTCCTTGAGCTGTTGAAGCTCGGCCACTGCCTTGCGCATATCCTCCTCTTGGCGGTAGATCCCCACCTTTTCCATCATCACATCCTTCATCTCCTCCCGGATTCTTCCACCGTGAGGACCCTTTCCTTTGGTCAGGTTTTCGATTCCGCAGCGGGCGGTCCCTTCAGGGTCTTTGCCTACAGGGATCAAATCCGCCTCTTTTACGTAGCGGGCGATGCTCTGACCCGCCCGCCGGCCGTAGACAACCAGATCGACCAGGCTGTTGGTGCCCAGCCGATTGGCTCCGTGCACACTGACGCAGGCGCACTCCCCGGCGGCGTACAATCCCTCGATCAGAGCGCCGCTGCCGTCAGCCAGCACCCGGCCGTCCTTGTCGGTGGGAATCCCGCCCATGGCGTAGTGAGCCGTGGGTTGTACCGGAATCGGTGAATCCGCAGGATCGATACCCAGATAGGTCCGGCAGAAATCGGCGATGTCGGGAAGCTTGGCTTCGATCACCTCTTTTCCCAGGTGGGTGGCATCCAGGTGCACGTAGTCGTCGATTCTCCGATCCCCCCGAATTCCGTCCCCGGCCCGGATCTCCTCTATGATCGCCCGGCTGACCATGTCCCGGGGAGCCAGATCGAGCAGCGTGGGGGCGTAGCGCTCCATGAAACGTTCCTTCTTGCGGTTGCGCAGGATCCCCCCTTCCCCGCGTACCCCCTCGGTGATGAGGATGCCCATGCCACGGATCCCGGTGGGATGGAACTGGAAAAACTCCATATCTTCCAGCGGAACGCCCCGCCGCAGCAGAACCGCCGGCCCGTCCCCGGTGTTGGCGAAGGCGTTGGAGGTGGTGCGAAACATCTGGCCGAATCCTCCGGTGGCAAAGAGGATCGCCTTGGCCCGGAACACGTGAAGTTCTCCGCTGGCCAGTTCCAGAGCCACCAATCCGGCCACCTTTCGGTTCTCGATCAGTACATCCAAAACCTGGAACTCGTCGTAGAAGGAGACCTCGTTCTTGATGCACTGCTGGTAGAGGGTCTGGAGGATCATGTGCCCGGTACGGTCCGCGGCGTAGCAGGAGCGCCGTACCGCCGCCTCGCCGAAGTTGCGGGTGTGCCCGCCGAAGCGGCGCTGGTCGATGCGGCCTTCGGCCGTCCGGCTGAAGGGAAGTCCCCGGTTTTCCAGGTCATACACCGCCCGAACCGCATCTCCGGCCAGAATGACGGCAGCCTCCTGATCCACCAGGTAGTCCCCCCCTTTGATCGTGTCGAAGGCGTGCCACTCGGGTTTGTCCTCTTCGATATTCCCCAGCGCCGCTCCGATGCCTCCCTGGGCGGCCCCGGTATGGCTGCGCATGGGATGGAGCTTGGAGATCACCGCGGTTCTGGCTGCCCGGCTGGCCTCCAGTGCTGCGTACAATCCCGCTCCCCCGGCTCCGACTACGAGAGCTTCAAACTCGTGCATAGCCACTCAGGATTCTCCTTGATATATAAGATTTCCTATATAGCCTATGGATTGGGGGGCCGGAAGTCAAGTCAGTCCCCTATCCCTGCTCGCCCAGCTCGCCGATCATGGACTTCGGATCCAGCACCTTGTCCACCTCCTCCTGAGACAGCAGGCCGGATTCGCCCAACAGCTGCCGTACCGTCTTCTTCTCCTTGTAGGCCTGATAGGCGATCTCCGCCGCCTTGTCGTAGCCGATGCGGGTTGCCAGGGGGGTAACCAACGCCAGGCTCCATTCCACCCACTCGGCGCAGCGCTGCGGATCGGCCTCGATCCCCCGGATGCAGCGATCCCTCAGCGCTTTCACGGTGTTGGCCAGCAGACCCAGGGAATCCAGGGTCTCATAGGCGATCAGGGGCATCATGATGTTCAGCTCCAGC
>CAZPQC010000131.1:0-10298 GCA_964588525.1 uncultured Spirochaetaceae bacterium | reverse complement strand
GCTGCTTGGCATGCTCGAGGGTCAGGAACTGCAGGAAGCGTTTGGGACTGACCCCCGCCCAGCGGGTGAACAACCGCTGAAAATGGTAGGGGCTGAGGTGGACCTGTTCGGCTATATCCTCGAGACTGGGTTGTTCGAGAACGTGATTCTCGAGATAAAGAATCGCCTTTGCGATGCGCCGGTAGTCGTCATTGATTGTGTTCTCCATGAACCAATAGTATGGGTTCCGCGGACAGAGCGCAATCCGAATCTTGCTGTCTTTCAGCCGTGCAGCCGCCCCCTCTAGAACAACTTGTACACGCGGGGCGCTCCCTCATTTCAAGGAAACTACGTATGATTTCACATTTCTACAACGCGGTGTATACTCGATGCCGAGGGAACCGGGAGATGAAAGGCTTACGATTCTTGCTGCTCGTATTCGCCGTCTTGATTCAAGCCGCCGGTATGGCGGATGCGCAGAACCTGCGCGTTGTCACCATCAACGTGTGGTCCGGCCTGGACTACAAGGGGTCGTTGAAGATGGGGGATTACCAGGCCCCGGAGACCCGGGACCGCCGGACCCGGATCCTGCTTGAGCAGCTGAGAGAACTGGATCCCGACGTGATCGCCGTCAATGAGGCCAACAAGCTGCCCCGATACGCCCGGCTGCTGGCCCGGGAGCTGGGCTACGATCAGGTCTACCACGTGGGTTTGGGGGGACTGCGCGCCGGTCCGCTCGGACTGCCGGTGAACCTGCGGGAGGGGGACGTGATCCTGGCCGGAGAAGAGCTCCAGCTGAAGAGCGACGGGCGAAAACAGCTGTCCGGTGGCCCGGTGGGCAATTTCTTCACCTTCCACTTTGCCGACGCCACCCAGGTGATCGGCGGACGAATTATCGTGGGCGGCCGGGAGCTGTATCTCTTCAACACCCACTGGCACGCCTCCCCCTTTCCGACCGAGGACTACTTCCGGCGCCTGCGCGAACGCCGGGATTCCGGTCTGATCGATGCCCGGCGCTACGAAGAGCTGGTAGCCGAAGCGGTGGAGGGACAGAAGTGGCGCCTCGGGGAGGCCCGAGAGACGGTGCAGTTCATCGACAGGGTCGCCGGCGGCGCACCGGTTATCCTGACGGGAGATTTCAATGCCCGAAGCGACGCAGGGGAGATCGCCGTGCTCAGGGCTGCGGGATTCAGGGATGCCTTTGCCGAGGCGGGGGATCCGCCCGGATATACCTGGGACGGGACCGTGAACGGCAACATCCAGCTGCAGAAGCGGGCGTTTCCGGAGGACTTCTGGCTGGAACCCAAACAGCAGCGGATCGACTACATCTTCTTCCGCGGACCCGGCCTACAGGTCAAGGCAAGCGAGGTCGTGCTCAACCGCCCCATCCGGGGTCTCTACCCTTCCGATCATTTCGGCGTTATGGCGGATTTCGAGGTCCGGGAGCGCTGAACAATTAGTTGCAACCTCTAGCCCCTCTATTCAGTCTTTCAAGATAGTACAAAAACTCTATTCCCGCTCGAAAGGATTGTTATGAACCGCAGAGTACTCCTGGTCTCACCTCGCATCCCCACGACATACTGGAGCTACAAATACGCCCTTCCCTTTGTCAGGAAGAAAGCCCTGCTGCCGCCCCTGGGACTGCTTACCGTGGGGGGGATGCTTCCCGAGGACTACGAGCTGAGGTTGATCGACATGAACGTCGAAGCCCTGCGGCGGGAGGATATCGAATGGGCGGACATGGTGTTCCTATCCGCCATGATTGTTCAGCAGAAATCCTTCGAACAGGTGGTAGCCCTGTGCCGGGAGTGCGCTACTCCCGTGGTCGCGGGGGGACCTTATCCCACCTCCTCTTTTCAAACGATCGAAGGGGTGGATCACTTCGTACTCGATGAGGCCGAATGTACCTTGCCCGAATTCCTGCAGGATTGTGAACGGGGAGAGGCCCGCCATGTCTACCGGGCCGAAGGCAAACCCGATCTCGATCTGACCCCGCTGCCGCGCTTCGATCTGGTAGATGTCAACCTGTACGAGAGCATGCCCCTGCAATTTTCCCGGGGTTGTCCGTTTGATTGTGAGTTCTGCGATATCATCGAGTTGTTCGGCCGCAAGCCGCGAACCAAGGATCCCCGGCAGTTCATGAGGGAGGTGGATCACCTGTACACAACCGGATTTCGCGGCTCCCTGTTCATCGTGGATGACAACTTCGTGGGCAACAAGAACAAGGCCAAGAAGCTGCTCCCGCCTCTGGCCGCCTGGCAGAAGGCGCACGGCTACCCCTTTTCCGTCTCCACGGAGGCGAGCATCACCCTGGCGCAGGATGAAGAGCTGCTCGATCTGATGGTGGCTGCCGGGTTCACCATGGTGTTCATCGGAATCGAGACGCCGGATGCCAAGACCTTGGCCATGACCCACAAGACTCAGAACCTGCGGGAGGATGTTCTCAGCAGTGTTGCCAGGATTCAGCAGAGGGGGATCGAAGTCTCCGGAGGTTTTATCGTCGGATTCGACGGGGAAACCGAGGATATCTTCGAACGGCAGAAGGAGTTCATCCAGAAGGCGGGTATTCCCACGGCCATGGTCGGACTTCTCATCGCCCTGCCCCACACGCAGCTGTACAGACGACTCAAGAAGGAGGGGCGAATTCTCGCCGAAACTCACGGCAACAACACCCACGACTTCGACCTCAACTTCGTTCCCCATATGCCGAAGCAGAAGCTTCTGAATGGCTACAAGTGGCTGTTGAACCAGGTATACTCTCCCCGCAACTACTTCGAACGCTCCCTGACCATGATCAAACGCTTCGCCGCCGGGGAGCTGGAGCGTATCTCGCGATCCGTCCGGCTTCGGGATATCCTGGCGCTTCTTCGATCTCTGTTCCGCCAGGGTTTTTCCTTCTACGGCTATCACTACCTGCGCTATCTCATCAAGGTGCTGGCTACGGATGTGTCTTTGTTTCCCCATGCGGTGACGGTCGCGGTTCGGGGACACCACTTCATTCGCATCACCCGGGAGATCATGAGGGCGGAAGCCTTCAGAGCTTTGATTCAAGAGACCCTGGCGATCCTGCGCCGGGAAATCGAGTTTCTCACCGGGGATCAGGGAAAGATCCGCCGGGAGGAGCTGGATGCCCGAATTCGCCCGATCCTGCTGCCGGTCCGCAGAGCCTACCGGGGTTTGAGCAGGGGCGTGCAGACCATTGTCGGGGATGCTTTTGCTGATTTCGAGCGTCGCTGCCAGAATCTGCTGCAGCGCAACCGCGCGTCCTACGGCTGATTTTATTCCTCCATCCGTGTAGTATTCTCTCCATGCCCGTACTGTTGGGAATAGACACGGGAGGCACCTACACGGATGCGGTGCTCTTCGATTCCCGGCCCCGCGGCCGATCCCGGATTCTGGCTTCGGCCAAGGCCCTGACCCGGAGGCACGACCTGTCCCTCGGAATCCGGGAGGCGCTGGAGCAGGTGCTCCGCTCCGCAGGACGCCGATCCATCGAGCTCGTTTCTCTATCCACAACCCTGGCCACCAATGCGATCGTGGAGAAAAAGGGCGGTTCGATCTGCCTGATCCTGATCGGCTACCCGGCAGATTCCCTCCAGCAGAACCGGCTGGGAGAGGTCATGGGCCAGGATCCGGTTGTCTTTGTCGGCGGCGGGCACAAGGCCACCGGTGAGCAGGTGCAGGTTCTGGACCTGGCCAAGGCGCGCAGAGCCGTCGACACCTTTTCCGGCAGGGTGTCCGCCTTCGCCGTCTCCGGCTACTTCTCCGTGCGCAACCCCTCCCATGAGAACGCCGTTCGCGCAATGATCCGGGAGCGAAGCGGCCTGCCCGTAACCTGCGGCCACGAGCTGACCTCCAATCTGCACGCCTCCCGCCGGGCGCTAACCGCCGCCCTCAATGCCCGCCTGATCTCCGTACTTTCTGAGCTCGTACGGGCGGTCCAGGGCATGCTGGGGGAGAAGAACATTCGCGCGCCCCTGATGGTTGTCAAGGGGGACGGATCTCTGGTGGATGCCGCCTTTGCCCTGGAGTATCCGATAGAGACGATCCTCTCCGGTCCGGCGGCCAGTGTCGTCGGTTCCCTGTACCTGTCGGAAAGGCAAGATGCCTGCGTCGTGGATATGGGCGGGACCACCACGGACATCGCCCTGGTGCAGGGGGGCAAACCCATTCTCAACCGCGACGGGGCGAACGTCGGCGGCTGGCAGACCATGGTTCAGGCTGTCCGGATTCACACCTTCGGACTCGGAGGCGACAGCGAGGTTCATCTTGATGAATCGGGCCTGATGGATCTCGGTCCGCGGCGGCTCATCCCCCTCAGTCTTTTGGCCCATGAGGAGCCCGGGATCCTCGAGGATTTAAAACGCCAGCTGGACAGGCGCGCGGCGGATCGGTACGCCGCCCGCTTCGCCCTGATCCAGAGACCCTGGCGGGACCGGCCGGGGGAGCTGGCGGAGTCCCAGCAGCGGATTCTGATGCAACTCGAAGGTGGAGGTCCCGTGGCGCTGGAGTCGCTGTTCCGGGGAACAGACTCCCGGTATCTGCTGGAAACCCAGCTGCAGCGTTTGACCACGCTGGGGTACGTGGCGATCTCGGGCTTCACTCCAACGGATGCCGCCCACGTGCTGGGCATGCACAGATCCTGGTCTCGGGAGGCGGCAGCCCTGGGCGCGGAGCTGATGCTGCGCTCCCGGGGCAGCGAGCGAATCGGGAGCGAACGAATCCGCAGTGAGAGAGTCCGCAGCGAGCGAGTCCGGAGCGAGCAAATCCGCAGCGAATCTGCAGAGCAGCTGTGCAGGGAGGTAATCCGGCGGACGATCCTGCAGGCGGGCAGGGCGGTGTCGGAGGCGGTGCTCGCTGAAAGGTACGGCTTCCACCTGGAGTCGTTTCCCGCCGTTCGCGAGCTGTTCGTGGACCGGGCTCTGGCGAACGCCGTGAACGGTCCGGGAGAAAACGGCCTCCCGGCGTTCGGTCAAGAGCCGGATGACATCCCGGGGAACGGCAGACCGCGGTCGGGTCCGCGGGACGGCCGCCCGGAATTGCTCGGCGTGGCCCTGCGGCTCAACCAACCGCTGGTTGCCATCGGCGCACCGGTCCACACCTACTTTCCGGATGTAGCCCGGAGCCTGCAGACCGAGCTGGTCATTCCCGAGCACGCGGAGGTGGCCAATGCGGTCGGCGCGGTGGTGGGCAGCATCATGCAGTCGGTGCGGGTGCTGATCACCCCCCAAGACGGCGGCGGGGACGGCGGCGAGCGGGCTTCCGGAGAGTCGTTTCGCGTGCATTGCGAAGACGGGGTTCATGATTTCTGCGGATTGGAGGAGGCCGCAGAGTTCGCTCTGCAGGCTGCCAAGAGGCGGGCGGAGGAGCTGGCCCGGAAGGCCGGAGCCGTATCGGTAACCACCTCAGCCGAGCGGGAGGATCACAACGCACTGGCGGCCGGGGAGGAGCTTTTCGTCCAGAGCGTGGTCACAGCCACGGCCACGGGCCGGCCGCACCTGGCCCACGATCGGGTGCCGGAGTAGCCAGAGCCGCAGCTCAATCCTCTACGATCAGGTTGTCCAGCTCGTTGGTGTCGTCCGCTTTGATGGGGAAGTGCTCGCGAATCAGCTCACCGCAGCGCCTTATCGCCCGGCAGATCCCCTCGGCCTGATGACGCCCTTTGATGCTGTTCACCACCAGGTCGACCACCTCCTGCCAGACTCCGGTATCGACCTTGGCATTGATTCCCTCATCGGCCACAACAAGCGCCTTGCGCTCGAAAACCGAGATGAAGATCAGGATGCCGGTACGGTCCCTCGTGTTGTTGAGGCCGTTTCGGTAGAACGAGGTGAGGGCGGCTTCCTCCACCTCCTCGGTGATCTCCGCCTTGGTGATAAAGATCCGTTTCAGTCCGGGGATCCGCTTGACCAGCTCGTGAAAGAGCAGGAAGGACACGGCGAACACCGCCGGAAACAGCCACAGATCCATCGCCGTTACCCCGCCCCAGGACTTTTGGATACCGTAGGCCAGGGTCACTCCAACCGAGATCAACAGGGCAGAGATCAGGCCGCCGATAACATTGGACATCGGGTAATGGTAGCTGGAGGACACGACCATGGGCACGATCTCTCCGGAGGTGCGTTTCTCCACCTCCTTCACGCAGGCCTCTACCGCCTGTTTTTCCGCATCCGTTAGAAACTTCGATGCCAGGTTTTTCATGATGCGATCCCTCTCACTACCAGCCGCCGGAGGCTCCGCCTCCGCCGAATCCGCCTCCGCCGCCGGAAAAGCCCCCCCCACCGGAGAATCCGCCTCCGCCGCCGAAGAATCCCCCGCCTCCGCGCCGGGCCGCGGACATCAGGAAGATCCCCGGCAGTAGCAGGCCGGCGCCGAAGCCCAACGGAATGAACAGCAGCAGCAGGGGCAGGGACAGGGAAAGGGCGACCCAGGCCACCAGAGGAAAGAGGATGGCCCCGGCGATGCCGCCGACCAGCCGTTTGCGGGAACCGAGCACGGAGATGACCATCAGCAGGATGAAGAAGGGTACCACGCGGGAGCGGGAGCTCAAGCCTGGTTTGGCGACGGTCTGCTCACTGGCCTGATACTCACCCCGGACCGTGGCGGCGATGGCCTCGGTTCCGCGGACCAGTCCCTCACCGAACTGACCTTGCTTGAAATAGGGTGTGATCTCGTAGTCGATGATCCTCCCCGCCTGGAGGTCCGTCAGCACACCTTCGAGACCATACCCCACCTCGATCCGGACCCGTCGTTCGGCCTGAGCCACCAGCAGCAGCACTCCATTGTCGTACTCCTCCTGCCCGATGCCCCAGCTCTCGGCAACGCGGATGGAAAATCCCTCCAGATCCTCCCCTTCCAGGGAAGGAACCGTAAGAACCACGAGCTGGGTGGAATCCGTGCGTTCCAGCTCCTGCGAGATGGAATCGATGCGGTTCGCCGCCTCCGCGGGGATCATATTGGCGTAGTCGTTGACCCGCCCTCGCAGCGGCGGCACCTCCAGGGCGCCCGCCGTGGCGGCAGCGCACAACAGCAGTACCGCTGCCGCGCTCACCCTGAGGAGGAGCCGCCGCTGCAGCAAACCATTCCTCATAACTCTCAGAACTCGACTTTGGGTACTTCCCGGGCGGCGGCGTCGGCCTCGAAGTACTCCTTACGCTCCAGGTGCAGCAGCAGTCTATTGGTGATTGAATTGGGGAAGCTGCGAATCGAGAAGTTGAACCGCTCCACCGCCTCATTGTAGCGCTGCCTGGCAACGCTGATGCGGTTTTCGGTCCCCTCCAGCTGAACCTGCAGGTCCCTGAAGTTCTGGTTCGCCTTCAGCTCGGGGTAGGCTTCCACCACCACCAGGAGCCTGGAAAGAGCCGAGGACAGCGAGCCTTGGGCCTCCTGGAACCGAGCGACCGCTTCGGGATCGCTGAGCATCTCCGGTGTGAGTTGGACCGAGGTTGCCCGGGCCCGGGCGCTCACCACCGCCTCCAGGGTCTCCCGCTCATGGGAGGCGTATCCCTTGACCGTGGCCACCAGGTTGGGAACCAGGTCCGCTCTGCGCTGAAGCTGAGCTTCCAGATCCCCCCAGGCTCGGTTCACCGCCTCCTCGAGCTGCTGCATCCTGTTGTAACCGCAGCCGGACAGTCCCACGACCGCAACGATCACCAGAGCGAACATCAGTACCTTTTTCACGGAAGATTTCATACTCACCCCTTTTAGTCTTACGCTCACGTGTGCAGGTTTTCGCCGAGCACCCCGGGACTCCCCGGCGCGTCGCTGACGCGTGTTTTCTATAATGTACGTTTTCACATTTTCCTTTTCAAGGCTCGGAAAGCAAAAAAGCGGCCGGGGTGGCCACGGACAGAACAATTCACTACAATAGCGGGTGCCGGAGGATCGTGTCGTTGGCGGGACTCGTCAGAAAATTTCTGTTCGCTCTGGTGTTGGAAGACGCCATCATCCGCGAGGAGAACGCCTATAGCTTCTACGAGTCCGCCCTGCATAAGGTGAGCGGTGCAGAGTCGCAGCAACTGTTGAAGAAACTCTGCGCGGAAGAACTTCGTCACCGGCTGAAGCTCGAAGAGCTGCGGAGACGGGGAGAGACCGGGGAGATCGAGTTTTCCCGCCCGCAGGAAATCGAGCTGCTCGAGGAGGAGCAATCCTGGCCCGAGGTGCCGCTGCAGGCATCCAGCCGGGATATCCTGAATCTGGCCCTGGTAAAGGAGAAACAGGCTGTCCGCTACTACCAGCTCATCGGCGGACGCTCCGCCCTGCGGACTGTCCGGGATCTGTTTTTCCTTCTGGCCGCTGAGGAATCGGAGCATGTTCATCGGGTAGAGAAGACGCTGGCTGAAACATGAAATGGGTAAAGTGTTTCGACGATGAGATACGTAAATACGGGCCCTACACCACGATCGAGGCCGGAATGCGGGTCATCGAGGTCAAACGGATCACCGGATCGGTAAACAAGTGTCACGAGCTGGACCGCCGCTTTCGCACCCGCCGCCGTCGGGACCGAAGGGAGCGCTGGCGGCGGAGTCGATTCGACAGCCAGTCGCTGCAGTTATACTCGATCCCGCCGATCGATGCGTACCTGCTTGGCAGGGAGTATTACGTGATCGATGGTAACCGGCGGGTGGCCGCGGCCAAGCAGTTCGGCTTGGAGTTCATGGATGCAAACGTGACCGGGTGCGTCCCACACGGGAACAGGGAAGCCCAGCGCGGGGTGGTGAGTCAAAGGTTGTTCGAACAGCAGACAGGGCTGAAAAATATTCGGCTGGATTACACCAGCGGTTATGCGGATCTCCTAGAGGAGGTGAGGGATTACTCGGGCGGGGATAACATCGCCGAAAGTGCCCGGTCGTGGTACTCGGAAGTGTTTCTGCCCCGCCTGGAAGTGATCGCCGAATCGGAGTTGAATAGCCGGTATAAGCAAGCCCGCGAGGGTGATCTGTACCTGACGGTCACCCGCTTTTATAAAGAACTGATGGGGAGAGTACCGCAGGATGTCGGATTCGACACGGTGATCTCGACCTTTCTTTTCGCCCGTCGTCTGCGGAGCAAACGGCTGCTCCGGCGATTTCCTCTGCGGCAGGTGTACACCCTCCTGCGCGGGAGTGTACCTCCGTATTTGCAACAGTCAAGGAAAGGGTAATGGAAGATCGACTGATTCATATCAAAAAATGGATGAAAAAGTCCAAGGTATACTATGCCCGCTACAGTCCGCGGTCGGATATGATGTACGAGGTGGACGAGGCACACGAAGATCTGAATTGGATGGTCTATGAGATCGAACGGCTCCGAGAGGAAAACGAGGTGTTGAGGCAACGCCTGGGGTCCGGGTTGACGGAGCCGAAGGGAAGGAGTTAACCGATGGGAAAGGCCAAGTTGAGCGGCGCCAAAGCGCTGGTACGCACATTGGAATCCCTGGGCGTGGAGATTATCTTCGGCTATCCAGGCGGGGCGACCCTGCCCATATACGACGAGCTGGCGAAATCATCGATCCGGCATGTTCTGGCACGGCACGAGCAGGGAGCGGCCCATATGGCCGACGGCTATGCCCGAGCCACGGGTAAGACCGGCGTTTGCATGGCAACCAGCGGACCGGGAGCCACCAATCTGGTGACCGGATTGGCAAATGCCTATATGGATTCCTCGCCCCTGGTCGCCATAACCGGCCAGGTCCCCCGGCCGATGATCGGAAACGATGCCTTTCAGGAGGTCGATATCACCGGCATCACGATCCCCATCACCAAGCACAACTACCTGCTGCAGGAAGCGGCGGAAGTGCCGCACTCGGTTCAGGAGGCTTTTTTCCTGGCCTCCACGGGGAGGAAGGGTCCGGTGCTGCTGGACATCCCCCGGGACGTGCAAATGGAAATCTTCGCCCCCCATCAGGCAAAGTATCCGCCCCTGGAGGGCTACCGACCCACGGTGGAGGGACATCCCGGCCAGATCAAGCGGGCGGTGAGCCTTCTGAAGTCGGCGGAAAAGCCGGTTATCATCGCCGGAGGCGGGATCAGTCTAGCCGCCGCCCGGGAGATTCTGGTACGGCTGGTCGATAAGACCGAAGTGCCCGTAGTCTATACCCTGATGGGCAAGGCCTCCATCCCCAATTCCCACCCCCTCTGTTTTGGATTGATGGGTTATCACGGCCGCGTGGAGGCAAACCACGCGATCTCCCATGCGGACGTGATACTGGCTCTAGGGACCCGTTTCGGGGATAGGTCCACCGGGCCGATCAGCACCTTTGCCAAGCAGGCCAAGATCATCCATGTCGACATCGATCCGGCGGAGATCAGCAAGAACGTGCCCAGCTACCTGCCCATCGT
>CAZPQC010000130.1:0-10339 GCA_964588525.1 uncultured Spirochaetaceae bacterium | reverse complement strand
ATAGAGCGTTAGATTGCGGATCTAAAGGCCGGAGGTTCGAGTCCTCTTGGGCACGTTTAAACGCAATCTTGATTGAGGTCAGAAAGGAAGATTGCGTTGTACTGCCGTAATGCAGGGAGAGATGCGAGAGCGGTTGAATCGGGCGGACTCGAAATCCGTTGAGCCGCATTGCGGCTCCGTGGGTTCGAATCCCACTCTCTCCGTCGTTGGCCACAGATAAAAAATGTGTTAAGCTGAAGGAGAGATGACCGAGAGGCCGAAGGTGCACGCTTGGAAAGCGTGTGTACTCTAACCGGGTACCGAGGGTTCGAATCCCTCTCTCTCCGTACCCCCTTAGCGTTGTCAACCAGGCCGTACGCTATCAGCGGGTGCCCAACCCCGTCAGGACCGGAAGGTAGCAGCGGTAAGTACCTTGTTGATGAGATGTAATCTGGCTTGGTTGCAGCTAAGGGGTTTTTTTCGTTTTTTCACCAGTGGTGCGATTTGAGAGGTAAGACGATACCGGAACCGTGCGATTGAAGCTGAAAGAGAGACTCTCATAGGGATTGATCAGTTCGATGTCATATGAGGTAACCGCTACACGTAAGCGTCCCCAAACGTTTGATGAGATGGTGGGCCAGGATTTTATCGTCTCCACGTTGAAGAACTCGATTGCTCAGGGACGGATCGCCCATGCCTACCTGTTTTCCGGTCCTCGGGGAGTGGGGAAAACATCCGCTGCTCGGATTCTGGCCAAGGCTTTGAATTGCGACCAAGGACCCACGGAACAACCCTGCGGGAAGTGTACTTCCTGTTTGGAGATTGCCCAGGGCAACAGCCTCGACGTGATCGAGATCGACGGAGCTTCCAATACGAGCGTCAACGATGTCAGGGAGATCAAAGACGAGGTGTTGTTTGCTCCCAACTCGAATCGCTACAAGGTGTATATCATAGATGAGGTGCATATGCTGTCCAACAGCGCGTTCAATGCGCTGTTGAAAACTATCGAAGAGCCCCCGGCGTATATCGTCTTCATCTTCGCTACGACAGAGGTTCACAAAGTACCCGCCACCATTCGTTCACGGTGTCAGCAGTTCAACTTCCGCCTGATCGCCTCTTCCCAGATCAAGGAGATGCTTCAGCGGGTGATGGAGGAGCTCTCCATTCAAGCCGAAGAGGCGGCTCTGTTTTGGATCGCCAAAGAAGCGACGGGAAGTCTGCGGGATGCCTACACGCTGCTGGATCAGGTCGTTTCTTTTTCCCGGGACGGTATCACTCTGGAGAAAATCCGGGCGAAACTTGGTTTGGTCGGGCTCGATCAGATCAACCGCATAGTCAAGATTATAACACAAAGAGATAAAAAAGCTATATTGGAAAGCTGTTCCGAGATTCTGGATCGAGGGGTGAGTGTGGAGCAGTTCGTGGTAGACTTGACCGATTATTTTCGCAACCTGCTGTTGCTGAAGTGCGGGATCCGGAAAAGCTCTCTTCTCTCCGGTTCCCCCGATGACTACCCCGTTGAGCTGGTGGAGTTCTTCAGCATCGAGCAGATCGAAAAAGCTATTGAGTTGCTGTTGGAGCTGCACAGAAACCTGCGGTTTTCCCTGCAACAACGATTCGATCTGGAACTGGTGATGTGCCAGCTGGCCAGCCTGCAAGATCTCATCGATCCGGCCGAGCTGTTGACAGTGATTCGGGCGGTGAAGACCCATCTGTTTCCCGACCCTTCCTCCGCTGCAGGACATCGCGTCGCTGCAGCGCACGACGCAGCAGCGCGCGACGCCGGCCCGGGCACAGCTGCGCCTGGCACAGCTATGCCCGGCACACCTGCAGTGAGCGCCGCAAAAAAGGTATCGGGGGAAAAAGCAGGGGACTTCGAGGATCTGATCGAGGCCGTACGCCGAGAGAAGCTTGCCCTTTCCACCCTCCTGGAAAAGTGCGAATCCTGGCGGATTGCAGATGGTGAGCTACAACTGGACTTTTCAGCCCAGGACCGGTTTTCAGCAGAGCAGGTGATCAAGGAGCGAGATACGGTGATCAAGCATGCGAGCCGGGTGTTTTCAGATAAGGATGTACGCAGATTGCGAGTGGAGGTGCTGGGGGGTGAGCAAAATTCTTCCACTGCGGTCAATGAGCAGGCCGAAATCGTAAAGAAGATATTTCGTGGGGAAATCGTCGATAAGGGAGAGTAATCATGGCTGCTGTTGGAAATCCTTTCGATTTTCTGAAACAATTTGGTAACATTCAGGAGCGGATGAATGAAATCCAAAACCGGCTCCAGGGGATCAGTGTTGTTGGTTCGGCCGGAGGAGATATGGTTCAGATCGAGATGAATGGGCACATGCAGGTGCTGGCTGTTCGGATCTCCGAGGAAGCTGTTGATCCCAAGGACATCCCGATGTTGCAGGATCTTCTCCAGGCTGCCTTTTCAGATGCCCTGTACAAGATCAAGGAAAAGATACGTGAAGAGGTATCGTCCCTCACCGGGGGGCTCAATCTACCCCCCGGCATACTAGGTATGTAAGGTGACCGCATTAGAACGGTTGATTGAGAATCTGGCAAAACTACCGGGATTGGGAAAAAAGAGCGCCTCCCGGATCGCCTACTTTCTCCTTCGTTCAGATTCCGCCTACCTTCAGTCTCTATCCAGGGATCTGCAGGACCTCAAAGAAAAGATGAAACCATGCCCGGTCTGCGGGAACTACACGGAAACCGTTCCCTGCAGAATCTGCACGGACAGCCATCGGGACAGGCGCATCCTGTGCGTGGTGGAGGAACCAAAAGATCTCCTGTCCGTGGAAATGACCCGTCAGTACCACGGCCTCTATCACGTGCTGATGGGAGCCATATCCCCGATCGACGGCGTCGGTCCTGAGAGCCTTCGAATCGACAGCCTGCTGAAGCGGGTACGCGAGGAGGGTTTCCGGGAAGTAATCCTGGCAACCAATCCTACGATGGAGGGTGACACCACGGCTGTATACCTGGCCGGTCTGCTCAAAGAGCTCGGTGTGTCCGTGACTCGATTGGCCCTCGGATTGCCCGTAGGAGGAGATCTCGAATATGCGGACCGATTGACCCTAGCTCGGGCTCTGGAAGGCCGCCGCAAGATCGAGTAGCAGCCTGTCGTTCAGATCTTGTCGATCAGGATCGAACACTTGCCGGACGGAATCGGAAGGGTTTTCTTCTTGGAATCGAGCACGTTGACGGTCAGGTAGTACAGCTTTTCCGATTCCAAACGAATCTCCCAGCCCCGGCCGCTCTTGTTGCTCAGTATCGAAATCATGTTCCGTTTCAGTGCCAGATCCTCGATGCCCATGATCTCCAAACTGGGGATGATCCAATCCACGGTTTTTCTCGGCAGTGAGATATACAGGCCGATCACGTTTTCGATCATCAAGGCGATAGTCGACAGGGCTGCATAGGGGAGAAACATCGGGCGGGGAAACTGGGAATTGCCCGGCCAGGAAGCAGCGCCCTCACGAGCCGGTGCGTAGGCCTCCCACAGAGTTCCTTTCATGCCCTCGTCGGTATGCAATCCCTCCAGAACGAAGTACAGATGCTTGATCGAGCACTCTCGGGCCAGCTCGAATTTACCGTATTTTTCCAATCCTTTGATGATCATATAGGTGAGGAACGGAAAAACGGAACCACGAAATCCGTACCCCCTCTGATCGAAGTCCTTTTCGTTGGCCGCCAGAGAAGGGAAGGGATTATCCAATCCGAATGTATTTGGGTTGGTGAGATGGGCGATCAATCCTTCCGCTCGAACCTCATTGGGTATTTCCGCCAACAGAGGCCAGAAGGAAGCCGCGGTTTTTACCTTTATCTGCTTCTCATCCTTGTCCAGGTCGTAGTAAAAACGATCCTTGTCGTTCCACATCAGGGAGCTGATTCTTGTTTTTAGAGAAAAGTAGGCTTTTTTGTATCGGTAGCTGATCTCCTTGTCGTTGAGAATGTCGCCCAAAGCCGACATGTACAGAGCGTTGATCGCGACCTGGGTGTTGAAGTCAATCGGGTATTTCATATGTTGGCGGGGACTGTTGTTCATCATGGTCGCCGCCAGAGGAACGGCGTAGAGGCCGTTTTCCTGCTTGCATACCTGCTCCAGCCAGGTGAAGTACCGCTCCAGGATGGGCATGATCTCTCGTACTCTCTTCTTGAGTCCGATTTTGTGGTAGATATTGTACTCTGCCCAGGCGAACAGAGGCGGCAGAACTCCTTCGGGATTCTTCCTGCTGAACACGGGTTTGCCGTCTTTTATACCGTACTCGCCGCGAATAGCGCCTTCGGCCTCCTGTTTGTGATAGAAGTTGTCGAGCAGGGACAGCACGGGGAATGCGCGATTACTGTAGACTAAAAAAAAAGTGGCCAGGATGGCTTCGAATTGATTGATTGACTCGGCATCCGGATAACTGAAATACTTGGGTTGGAGATCGTTTTCGGAGGTCCCCCGCTTCCAGAATCCCTTGAGACGGTTGAAGGTATAGTCGTACATACCCGTCAGGTCGTGATCGTAAAAATGTAGCTTCGGGAACTCCTTTTTGCCCACTTCAACCCCTTCGAAACAACTCAAATCGTTGCTCTTTATTGTATCATCCCCTAGATGTACGTCAAATTTTTTTACGGGAGGGTTTTAATAACTTCGAGAGATGGTGTTTCGGACAGTTTCGATGACGGTGATACCATTTGTGCCAAACTCAAAACGACAGGCCACGGATGTGCAAGCCGCTAAAGTGTTCTCTCAGAATATATTACCGGTTTATTACAGAGTCAAGTTTTTTTCTCCTGGGGGCGCTCCCGGGGTTCGATCGCCTGATAAGGATGGAAACCGCCCATGGGTTGACACGGTGGGCGACCCTGTGTTCAATGGGTTTCGAGTGAAAATCATGGAACGGGAAGAACTGGATATCACGGCTCAATTGGCTCGTTTGGAGCTGTCCGATGAAGAAACGAAGCGATTCGAGCGGGCGGTTGTTCAAATGTTGGAGTACTTTTCGAAGATGAGAGAGCTCGATGTGGAAGGACTGCCGCCAACCGCCCAGATGACCCAGACCAATCGCACCCGCAAAGATGTTGCAATCGTGTACAGAGATACCGAGGCTATCCTGGTTAACGCCCCTGAGCTGGAAGATCGCTTCATCGTCATTCCTAACGTTCTGTAATCGAGGCCATCCCCAATACAGCGGATACTGTCCGGGCAAAGGCGGCTCCATACACAGCGGGATTGGCGAAATAGAGAGGTAGTAAATTTTGCATAAATCGGAAGAACGGTATTCCTGGAGCCGAATACTTGCCGACCCAACGCCACGATCATCCTGGATGCAGTTCGTCCGCAAACAGGATGATCAGATCCATGCGTTCCTTCAGTTCGATCCGGAGCTGGGCCGGGAGGTAGCCTCCGCGGCCGGCCCCGCCCCTTCCGAATCCAGCTGTATAGGCTCACTGAAGGGGATCCCCTTCGCCGTCAAGGACAACATCGCCGTTCGCAATTTCAAGCTAACCTGCGGATCCAAATTGCTCAAAGATTTCATATCTCCTTACACCGCTACGGCTGTGCAGAGGCTTATGGAGCGGGGTGCGGTGCCCGTCGGCAAGACGAATCTCGACGAGTTCGGCATGGGATCCTCTACGGAAAACTCCGGGCTGGGCATGACCTACAATCCCTGGGATCTGGAACGCGTGCCGGGTGGTTCCAGCGGCGGCTCCGCCGCTGCCGTGGCTGCCGGCATGGTTTCCTTTGCCCTGGGGTCCGATACCGGCGGTTCGGTTCGCCAACCGGCAGCTTTCTGCGGAGTATACGGGCTGAAGCCCACCTACGGGACAGTCTCCCGATTCGGGCTGGTGGCCTATGCCTCCTCCCTCGAGGTCATCGGCGTCATCGCCCGGGACATATCGATGGTACGGGATGTTTTTTCCGTCATGCGAGGCCAGGATCCTATGGATCACAGCTCCGTCCTCTATAACGAGGCCGGGCCGGCCAAAGGGGGAAGGTTCACCGTGGGCGTGCCGGATCTCGGCTCGATTTCACTCCACGAGGAGGTGCAGATCTCCTGGGAGAAGACTCTCGACGGATTGAAGAGCCTCGATTTTCACTTGAAACAGATCGAACTGCCGACGTTGGAGTATCTTGTTTCTGCTTACTACGTTATTGCCTGCGCCGAAGCCAGCGCCAATTTGGCACGCTTCGACGGGGTTCGTTACGGAGCCAGGAGCGCCGGCTTTTCAGGGAATCCCGAGCAGCTGGTTCGCCTGTCCCGCAGCCGTGGGTTGGGAGATGAGGTCAAACTGCGAATCCTTCTGGGAACCTACGTGCTGCGCTCCGGTTTTCAGGACCAGTACTATCTGCGGGCGCAACGGATTCGCACGGCGATTCGCCGGGAGTTCGAGGGGGCCTTTTCCGGAGTCGATCTGATTCTCATGCCCGTCTATCCCTGCGGGCCGTTCAAGTGGGGCAGCGAGGGATTGGATCCCTTCTCCCAGAAACTCTCCGATATCTTCACCTGCTCGGCCAACATGACCGGCCTGCCCGCCTTGAGTTTTCCCGCATCGCTGGAAAATTCACTGCCCATCGGGATGCAGTTCCTGGGGCCTCCCTTCGCAGAGGAAAGACTCCTGCAGGCCTGCGAGCGCTTTGCCCAGGTGTTTCCGGTGCCGGCCTGCCCCCTGTACCGGCCTCCCCAGGCCGCAGGACCGCGCGACGCCGAAGGCCCGGGCGCGTAAGGGAGGCGTAGAAGCGGATGTATCAGTCGTTCATCGGTTTGGAGATTCACATTCAGCTGTTGACGGAGAGCAAGGTGTTCTGCACCTGTCGGGCGGCCTTTGGGGAGGAACCGAACAGCAACATATGTCCGGTGTGCATGGGCTACCCAGGCGTCCTGCCGGCCCTCAATGAAGAGGCGGTGCGGCAGGCCTACCTGGTCTGCCGAGCTCTGGACTGCCGGTTGAACGAGAGCGGGATATTCGAGCGCAAGAACTACTTCTATCCCGACATGCCGAAGAACTATCAGATCTCCCAGTTCGCATCACCCTTCGGCGTGGAGGGGCATCTGGATTTGGAGTACCGCAAACGAAAACGCCGGGTGCGCATCAAAGAGGTCCATCTGGAGGAGGACGCGGGAAAGATGATCCACGTCGGAGAGCTCTCCCTTCTGGACTACAACCGGGCCGGCACACCTCTGCTGGAGATCGTCACCATGCCCGACCTCGAGGTGGGTGAGGAGGCGGAGCTGTTCCTGCAGCAGTTCCGCCGTCTGGTTCGCTACCTAGGAGTCTGCGACGGCAACATGGAGGAAGGATCCCTGCGCTGCGACGCCAATGTTTCGGTAAACCTGGAAGGCCGGGGGCTGGGGGCCAAGGTGGAGATCAAGAACCTCAACTCCTTCAAGTTTGTACGTAAAGCTCTGGCGTTCGAGATCGGTCGGCATATAGAAATTCTCGAGCGGGGAGGTTCGGTGACCCAGGAGACCCGGCTTTGGAATGAGAACCGGGACGTCACCGAGGGTATGAGAACCAAGGAGAGCGCCTTAGACTATCGCTATTTCCCCGAACCGGATCTGCCTCCCTTTCACCCCGGTGAGAAATTCATCGAGTCTTTGGAAACGGTACTGGTGGAGCTCCCCCGGACACGAAAAGCCAGATTCATGGAGCAGTACGGTATCACGGAATCTCAGGCGGATTTCATCTGTGAAGAGAAAAACACGGCGGACTACTACGAACAGGCCGTCGGTTTGGGTGCCGATCCGCAGGCGGCCGCGCTGTGGTTGGCCGCGGACGTTCAGAAGATTCTCAAGAGAACTGCCGGCAGCCTGACCGACTGCGCTCTGAACCCCAGGCGCCTGGCCGAGCTGCTTCAGCTGTTGGCCGCCCGGCGTATCCACGGGAAGATCGCCAAGCAGGTCATGGAGGTGATCTTCGAAGAGGACCGCGATCCCCTGGAGATCATCCAGGATCGGGGCTGGGAGCAGATTACCGAGCCCAAAGAGCTCGACCCGATCGTCGATCAGATCCTGGAAGAAAATCCCAAGGCGGTCGAGCAGATCCGGGGAGGGGACGCGCGGCCCATGATTTTCCTGGTCGGACAGATCATGAAGAAAACTTCGGGCAGAGCCGAACCGGGACGGGTCAAGGAGTTGCTGAGCGGCCGTTTCGAATTGTCTTTCGTCCAGGTGCTGTCCATGGGCGGAGCGATCGGGGGGACGCGTACCGGGGCGGGGGAAATTACAGCCGGGGATCTGAAACAGGTTATCGATAAGCTGGAACAGGACAAACGGTTGCCGAAGAACGTCCGTTTCGAAGAAATCGAGATCAGCCGGATCTTGAGCGAAGAGATCACCCCGGAAGACTGGGCGTCTTTGATTACCGCCCTGGAGGCGTATTTGAAACAGGAGAACACTTCCGGTGTTGTCATCGCCCATGGAACCGATACGCTGGCCTATACCGCCTCCCTGCTGTTCTGGTTGTTTCCTCAGGTCCCCATACCCGTAGTGCTTACGGCTACCCTGGATCCAAAGGGTGCGGAGGATGCGCTGCGCGACGCGATCCTGGCAGCCACGAAGCAGCCGCCCGGGATTTATCTCAGTCTTGAAGGAAATATTCTCTCCCCCTTGAATCTGAAGTTCGAGAGGGTCGCCGGAAATGCGTTCCGCAACTGGAACCTGGAACAGCCGATGTTCTCAAGCGGTTCCCTCTCTCTTCCGCAGCTGAGCATGACCGACAGGACTGCGCTCAGGGAGAAGCTGGAACTGGCGATCAGTCAGGTTTGCATCCTGAGGGTTTATCCGGGCATGAAGGGGGACTACCTGGTAGCGCTGATGAATTCGGGCGTGCGCTACTTCATCCTGGAGCTCTACGATACGGGAACCGCCAACCTGCGGGAATCTCCCTTTTCTTTGCGAAAAGCTTTTATCGATGGCAAAACGAAAGGTGTCCGTTTTTTCTGCACCTCTCAGCAGGAGGGAATCGTGGATTTCTCCGGGTACATCACTTCCCACGAGCTGTGGAGGGAGGGAGCCATTCCCATGGGCTTTCTGACCACGGAGAGCGCGTACACCCGTCTGCTGGCTGCACGCTTGAGCTGCGACACCGAGGAAGAGGTAATCCGCCTCATGGAGGAGTGTAGATGAGGACCATGCTGGGGCAGATCGACGCCCATCTCGGCGAGGAAGTGCTGGTGCGCGGCTGGGTGCATAGAATCCGGGAGTTGGGAAAGATCTCCTTCATCCTGCTGCGAGACGCCTCGGGGATCGCGCAGCTGGTAGTGGATGCGGGATCCGGAGCCGAGGAGCTCGTTCAGACAGTCTCCCAGTTAACCGTCGAATCCGTTGTGGCGGTGCGGGGCAAGGTGGCCGAGAACGACAAGGCTCCCCGAGGGGTAGAGGTTCAGGTGTCGGATCTCGAGGTGATTGCCCGGGCTGAACCGGACCTGCCCCTGGCGGTCAATCAGGATCCCGACAAGGTATCCCTGGACGCAATTCTGGAATACAGGATGATAAGCCTGCGGAATCCGAAGATCCTGTCGGTTTTCCGGCTCCAGTCTTCGATCCTAAAGTTCTTCGCCGAGCACATGCGCAGTGAAGGCTTCACGGAAATCAAGACCTCCAAGCTTATCGGCACCGGGACCGAAGGAGGAACCGGGCTTTTTGCAGTGGAATACTTCGACACCAAGGTATTTTTGGCCCAGTCACCCCAGTTCTACAAGCAGGCCATGGTCTCATCGGGTCTGGAGCGGGTGTTCGAAATCGGCTGCGCCTACCGGGCGGAAAAGCACGAAACGCCCCGGCATCTCAACGAGTACGTTTCGCTGGACGTGGAGACCGCCTGGATCGACAGCGAGCAGGACCTGATGGACCTGGAGGTGCGGATTCTCAAAGACATCTTCGCAGGGGTTGAACGGGAATGTGCGGAGGCGCTGGAACAGTGGCAGGCCACGGTGCCCTCCGCCGCGCAGGTCGAAAGCATCCCCCGTGTTTCACACGACGAGGCCAAAGAAACGATCAGCACTCTTGGGGGGAAGAAGGTCTTTGAGATCAATCCGGAGGGCGAGCGAGTACTCTGCGACTGGGCTTTGAAGGAGCACGGAGTAGAGGCGGTGTTCATCTTCGGCTGGCCCAGGAAAAAGCGCCCCTTCTACACGTATCCCCTCGATAACCGCAGCACCATGTCTTTCGACCTGCTGTTCCGGGGGCTCGAGGTGACAACGGGGGGAAGGCGGATCAACGAGTATCCCATGCTGCTGGAAAACATCGGGCTGTTCGGTCTGGATCCCTCCTCTTTGGGCGACTACATCCAGATCTTCAAGTACGGCTGTCCGCCCCACGGCGGCTTTGCCATCGGTCTGGAGCGGCTGACCCAGAAGATCCTG
>CAZPQC010000129.1:7448-10473 GCA_964588525.1 uncultured Spirochaetaceae bacterium | reverse complement strand
TCCAGAAAATAGTTGACCACCCCCTGGCGCCCGAACAGCAGGATCCAGGAGTAGGCTCCCACGAAAGGCGGAAGGATCAGGGGCAGAGTGCCGAGGGTGAGGAAGAAGGTCTTGAGCGGGGTTTGCGTCTTGGCCACGAAGTAGGCCATGGGTATGCCGAGGAGGCAGGAAAACAGGACGCAGGAAAGCCCGACGGTCAGCGTGTTGAGGAAGGCACTTCGGTAGAGGGTGGAGGTGGAAAACTGAGAGAAGTTGGCCAGGGTCAGATTGCGCAAACCGGGCGCATCTCCTTTTGCGATGAAGCTGTTGAACACGACTTTAGAGAGGGGATAGGCGATAAACACGACCAGGATGATCAGCGCCAGTCCCAAAACCAGGTAGGGGGTGAGCTCGAAGGCCTTAAGTCGTTGTCTGAATTCTCGAGCCATGGGATCTCCTAAACCTTCTCCAACTGCCGCTTCTGCTCCGTCGGAAAGAGCTTGGCTTCCTGCCCGTGGACCAGGACGGCGACCGGATCGCCCGTTTCGACACCTCGAACACGGCGATCCTGATCAACCAAAATCTCCTGCGGTTCGTGGTTTTGAAAGATCTCGATGTAGTAGCGGACCACCGAGCCCAGGTAGAGTATGACCTTCACCTCGCCCCGCAGGCTGTTCGGATGATTCGGATCCCCGGAGATCTCCATCTGTTCGGGTCGGACGAAGAGGATCCCCTCCCTATCCTGGTAGCTTTGGATATTGCCGGAGCTGTTGGTTATCGTGATCGTTTCGTTGGATCGAAACGACAGGAGGGGGTTTCCATCCCCCCGTACCGTGCAGGCCAGGAAATTGGCCTGGCCGATGAAATCCGCCACCCGGATCGAGATCGGATTCTCGTAGATCTCATCGGGAGATCCGATCTGACTGACCTTGCCGGCGTGCATCACGGCGATCCGGTCGGAGATGGACAGGGCTTCCTCCTGATCGTGGGTCACGTAGATCGTGGTCACTTTCGCCTGTTGCTGAATCCGCCGGATCTCCTCCCGCATGTAGACCCGCAGCTTGGCGTCCAGATTGCTCAGGGGTTCGTCCAGAAGCAGAAGCTGGGGATCGTAGACCAGGGCTCGGGCCAGGGCGATCCTCTGCTGCTGGCCGCCGGACAGCTCGCTGGGCTTGCGCTTCTGGGTCGCCTCCAGTCCCACCAGTTGAATGATCCGGTTGACTCTATCTTCGATTTCCCTCCTGGAGAGCTTGCGGATTCTCAATCCGTAGGCAACATTCTCGAAGATCGACATGTGCGGGAACAGGGCATAGCTCTGGAACACCATGCCGATGTTTCGCCGGAAAGGGGGTATAGAGGTGAAGTCCCGGCCGAGAAAATCGATCCTCCCGCTGCTCGGTTTTTCGAATCCGGCGATGCAGCGCAGCGTCGTGGTTTTCCCGCAGCCGCTGGGGCCAAGAAGGGTGAACAGCTCTCCCTCTCGAATATCCAGGGAAACATCGTCCAGAGCCTGCACCTGATGTTGCTTGCCCCTGAAGATCTTTCTGAGATTCCTTATGGATAGAGTGATCCGGCCGTTTTCCTGTTCCGTCATTGAGTAAACCTCATTTTGCGATTACATGTAAAGCAGGCATGAACGGCGCGCCGGCCGTCCATGCCCGATAGTCCGTTAACGAGTGGCGAAGATCTCTCCAAATTTCTGCAGGTATTCGTCCCTACTCTCGGAAGCCTTGTTGGCGTCGTATTCGAAGAACTTGATCTCCCCGGTCGGAGTGAGTCCCGGAGGCGGCGGCACGTCGGGGCGCGTCATCCTGCGGAAGTGGGGAGCCTGAGAGATGATGGTCATAGCTTCCTTGGTGGTCAGCCAGTCCATGAAGATTCTTGCATTCTGGGGATTCGGCCCTCCCTTGATGATCCCCGAGGCGTCGAAACGTAAGCCCGTTCCTTCGCTGGGATACACCGCCTCAACGGGATTGCCCTTGGCCTTCTCGGTGAACACGTTCCCCTCGCCGGTGACGCCGATGGCAAACTCGCCCCGGCCGACAAAGGTATAGGCCAGGGTTGAGGTCGGGACGAAAGTTGTGACTTTTCTGACGGCGTTGACGTGGTCCCAGCCGTAGAGTCCGACCATCTGGAACAGCTGGGCGTAGGCGGAGCCGGACAAAGCCGGATTGGCCATGACGACTTCTCCGCGGTACTTGCTGTCTCCCAGGTCCTTCCAGCTCTTCGGAGCGTCCTTCAGAGGAATCCTGTCGGTATTGATGATGAAGGCCTGGATGTTGAAGCTGAAGCCGAAGTACTTGTTTCCCTTCGCATCTTTCACGTCATCGGGGAAGGCGGAAGCCTCCTTCACCCTGTAGGAGTCCAAAAGGTCGTAGACCACGTCCAGGTTTTCCTTGGCCATGGCCATGATGATGTCCCCCTGGGGTCTCTTGGCCTCGGCCTGCACGCGGGTGATGATCTCCCCCGAGCCCAGCCGGATCTCCTCCACATCGATGTCACGGTACTTGGCCTTGAAGGCCCGCGCCAGGTCATCCCCCATCTCGGGGCTGCCGGCATTGTAGAGTACCAACTTTCCGTCCGCCGCGACGAGCACGGTGCTCAACACGAGCATCAGGCCGATCAGTACGGGAATGAATCTTTTTTTCATACCCACCTCCTTGAGTAAATTTGGTTGCAGCTGAATTATAGCCGATGACTATCTATTGTGCAAACTTCGAAACAGGGGATATGGAAGGTCAATCTGCTGGTTTCGCTAAAGCTGTGAGATCCTTCTTTAGTTGTTCAGCACCTGTAAACAGGAGGGACCCTATTCCGAGAGCCCGGGCTGCTTCGACGTTTTCCGGAAAGTCGTCTATGAAAACGGCCCGATCCGCCGAACAACTTTCGTGTTCCAAGATACAGGTGTAGAAGGCCGGGTCCGGTTTGGCCAGACCCATCAGATGCGATGCATACACGATATCGAAAATATCATAGTCCCCCCGTCGAAGGTGAATGTCGTAGTGCGGAGCGATGGTGTTGGTACCGGCCACGACCCGCGCGCCGT
>CAZPQC010000129.1:5203-7348 GCA_964588525.1 uncultured Spirochaetaceae bacterium | reverse complement strand
GCTATATCCGGGGCTACATTCGCGTTTCGGCTCACGACCCCGCCCATATCGAAGATGTACAAATCGAACATCCGCTCTCCGTGACTGCTCAGCTGAGGCTCTCCATTCTCTGGAGCACCTCGTCGATCGTCCCCCCGAACGGTCCCGGCTTCTCCATTTTGATGCTGGTCAGGGCGGCGGCGTACCGAAGCGATTCCTCGATGCCGTGGTTCAAACGCCGGGTCATGTAGGCTGCAAAGCAGGTGTCTCCCCGCCCTGTCCTGCCTGAGAGATTCGAGGGATTGAAAGGTGTCGCAAATACCTCCTTTCCGTCGTAGGCGAGGACCTCACTCGAATGGGTGATCAGAACCTCCGATGCTCCCCAGTCGTGGAGTATTTCGGCTGCCTCTCGTCTATCCTCGGTTCCTGTGATCACCCGTGACTCGAGGGAGTCGGCCTTCAAATAGGTGATACAGGGAAGATATTTTTGTTTTTCCGGCCAATCGATCCAAGAGAAAATTCCGCCGGCACTGGTGCGGAGCATGCACTGCAAATCCAACCCAACCCGGGCTTTCCGGGACAGCGGCTGGATCATCTCCGGGGGGATATCTCCATGGAACAGGCCGGCAAGATTGAAGATTTCTGTCTGAACATCGGGGATTTCCTCGAGCCGGAAAGGCTCGGCCTGGGAGAGGAGGTTTACCTTGCGCCGGTCTACATCCTCGGTCTCGAAGATGTTTTCTATGGATGTGGTATGGATGCCGGGCAGGGCGATCACCTCTATGCCCTCCTGCCTCAGGCCGTCCAGAAGCCCGAAGTCTTTCGGCGCCAGCTTCGTCACGACCAGGAGTTCGGCTCCGGAGCGTTTGGCGGCAAAGGAGGAAAAATAGGCCGCGCCGCCGATGAAGCGTGATACCGTGCCTCTGTCGTTCAGTATGTCGTCGGTAATGTGGCCGATAGTAACCATGTCATACGCCTTGCTCATTGTGCGTTCTCCCCTCGTTATTCGAGAATCAGTGTAATCAATTCCTGTTTACGTGTCTCCAGTTTGTTGTTGACGATGCCCGATTTTAAGCCCTCTCCTTTGAGCAAAGCGCGCCAACGCTGCTTCATGATTCTCAAGACTCTCGAAAATTTCTTTGTTTCATTCTCTACGATTTATTAGTTTTCCACAACTTGCCCGGGTAACAAGACCGAACAGCCAAAGTTTTCTCTGGAGGATGGACCTCACTTACTGGTCGCGGAACCCACGAACCAGCGAAGTAAAACCCACGCTCCGGCAATCAGCATCCAGGCGAGTGTTGCCACCCAGAAGAATCCGAAGCCGGCGTAGAGCGCGAAGCCGACGATTGGGCCTACAGCAGTGCCGAGGTCGATGAAGGTGGAGAAGCGGTTCACGTGGATTGCCCCCTCCCGGCGGGGAGCAAGATCTCCGGCCAGTGTATACAGCAGGAGATGGACCCCGTTGCCCGCAGCGAACTGCAACAGGAGGCAGGTGACCAACAGAAGCCAGGTATGAGAAAAGGCGATACCCGCTATGCAGCATGCTTGCAGGGCTATCAGGACTATCAGCAGACGCCGTCTTTCCAATCGATCACCGATTATTCCCGTAAGGGGACCCAGAACCAGAGCTCCGAGGGACCGAAAGCCGAGCAAAAGCCCCGTCAGGCTGGTTACTCCGAGAGATAGGGGGAGGATTGCTCCGACCCTGTCGGCCACGAGGCGTCCCGTGAGATTTGCCACCATCTGTTCGGTCATGGTTAGAGCCAGGGCGCATCCCCAAAGGCCGAACATCGGCTTGTCCCGCTTCGATTCAGTAGTGGGGGACAGGTTGCCCGCATGCCGTCGTGGAGCTCTCGCCAGCAAGAGGATACCCGATAGTGTAGCACAGCCAAAAATGAAAAACGTCGAGGCGATTCCGATGGTATCTACAAGCAGGCCGCCGATGAGAACACCGCCTCCCTGCCCGATTTTGGTAATTGCCTGGTAGGCTGCAAAGATTCGTCCCCGTGTACGGCGGGTGGAGATCGCAAGAGCGGCCAGATAACCTTCAACTCGGAACAGGGACCAGCAGGCTCCCCAAGCCAGGCGCGCCACCAGCAGCCCCCAGAAGCCTATCGGCAAAGCGTAACTGGCCGTAATCAGACTGCCGGCGATGACAGCGCC
>CAZPQC010000129.1:0-5103 GCA_964588525.1 uncultured Spirochaetaceae bacterium | reverse complement strand
GACAGCGCCACGATCATCGAGGTTAACAGAAAACGCCTTCGCTTTTCGACTGCCTCTTTATTTTCGATTCCCGGCATGGTTTTACCTCCGGCAAGGCACACGTCCGCGGGTTTGGTGGTTGTTTCACGCGTACCGTTTCGGGGAAGTGTTTGATTTCGATTGTCCGTACTCCGTGGTGCCGAAACAGTTCCAATGCCGAAGCGGCGGGCCCGAAGCATTCGGAGGGCAATCGACTACGGTTGTACTATACAACAATTCCGCAGCGCAGGCGTGAAGATGCGCCTGTATTGAAGCTCGGTCTAGCTTGTCTTGATTATAATATCGGAGATAATGTTCGCCGCCTCGTCGCAGTTGTCCGCCGATCGATTCAGGTGGCGGTAGATCTCCCGCATCTTCAGCATGTAGCCGGCTGTGTGCTCAGGGTTTTCGAATAGATCCGCCAGAGCCTTGAGGTAGATGTGATGGATCTGGTTCTCCGTAGCCTTGGCCGCTTTGGCATGCTCTAACGCCACGGTAGAGTACTGTTTCATATTCTTCAGTGCATCGTAGATCTCCAGCGTACCTTTCTCCAGAACCTTGGCCATTGCGATCAGATCGTCGTCGGGCTGCACTTTAAAGATGTGAAGTTCCTCTACCGTCCTCTGGGCTGCATCTATGATCTCATCCACGGCCCGGGAAAGCGCGTAGATATCCTCTCGATCGAACGGTGTTATCAGGGTGCGGTTCAGGCGATCTATCAGGATCCTTCTTAAATCATCCGCCTCTCGTTCAAGAAAATAGACGCGCTCTGTCGCGTCGCCGTTGCCTGTTTCCAGGCCGCGAACCAGGGTGGTGTAGGCGTCGTAGACGGTCTTGGCGTGATCTACGAGAAGTTGATAAAAATCGGTTTTCTTTTCCTTGCGGAACAGAAACAGTTTCATCTCATGTGCCTCCTATGTTATTTGTATGATTTGCCGAAAAATCAGATACAGCAGAATCGAGAGCACTCCCGCCAGCGGGATCGTGAAGATCCAGGCGAGCAGGATCGAGCGAATCACCTGCCAGCGTACAGCTCTTCGCCGGTGGGCGCTGCCGACCCCTATTACCGAGGAGCTGATAATCTGAGTGGTGCTCACCGGCGCGCCGCTGAGATTGCATGCCAGCAGGACGATCGAAGCAGCCAGTTGGGCGCTGAACGAATGATAAGGGCGAACCCGAAAGATGTTGTAGCCCACGGTGCGGATGATCTTTGTGCCCCCCATCGTAACTCCAAAGGACAGGCTGGCGACACTCGCCACCATCACCCACAGGGGTACATCCATGCGCTGTGTTTGCCCGCTCAAAAAAAGCAACAGGGCGATGAGTCCCATGGTTTTTTGCGAATCATTGGTTCCGTGATTCATTCCCAGAACGATCAGGCTTCCTATTTGCAGCCTCTTCAGGAACTTGGCTGTTTTCCACGGGGCTTTTTCCAAAATCCGCACCAGAAGCTGGTGAACAATGCTGCCGAACAGGATACCGAGGAAAGGTGACAGCAGAAGCGCTCCGACGACTTTCAGCAGAAAGACGGTCCAGGGAATGCCGGAAAGTCCGTAGCGGAAAAGAACCGGGCCGATCAGGCCGCCTACCAGGGCGAAGGAGGAGCTGGTCGGCAGCTTTAGGAGCCAGCAGAATCCGTTCCAAAGAAGTGCACCGGCTATTGCACTGAGAACGAGGAGCAGAGAGCCGATATCCCGGGGAAGCAGCTCGACCCGGATGATGCCTCGAGCCACGGTCAGGGCAACGGGAATTCCGAAGAGAAAAGGTCCGCAGAACTCCGCCAGAGCAACTATCCACAGTGCCTGTCGGAATGTCAGAGAGCGGGAGGAGACGGCCGTGGCGAACACGTTCGCCCCGTCTTTCATGCCGTTGGTCAAGGCGAACAACAGGCTGAGCACGACCGCTCCAACCAGAACCGTATCCGTCACAGATTGGTCCCGATGAGGATTTTCTGCAGCAGGTCCTGAATGATGTTGTTTACGGCATTGATTTCCAGTAAAACCTCCAGCAGCCTGGAGGTGATGTGTGATTGCGCCTGCTGCCTGTCGATCGATGCAATCCCGTGATAGTAGAGACGAACGTAATTTTGCAGCTCGTGCCGGTTGTTTTTCAGCAATTCCTCGGTATACTTCCGGTTGCTCAGATATTCCTCGATAAAGCATTTTACGTTCCCCAAGATGCGGTCTTCCAGCTCGAGGAAGTGGGAAAAGGAAAACCGCGACTGATAGATCCGCTTTTCCGCGGAGTAAGTTTGCAGGATGGCGAAGATCTTCTTCAGATTCGAGTAAACCTCGAACATGTCTTCCCAGTAGAAGGGCAGGTAGTACTTTTTATCCAGGCTTTGCAGGAACAGGGCATAGCCGTCTTCCAACATCAGCTGCAGATCGAGGATTCCCTCAGTCGTCTCGGCGTCCGCCCCCCCACGCTCGGAGCCCAGCAAAATCTGGAGAAGTTTCCGTAAAATCTCGATTCCGCCGACCAGATAATCGTCGAGCTTGATTCTTTGTCGAAACAGTACCTTTCCCAGGTTTTTCATTCCTCTTTTCTCCTCTCGGGTATGGACAATCTGTAAGCAAAACATGTGCCAGATCACGACATGGCAGAAGGGTGTGCGATTCAACTCCATTACCTGTAAAGAATTGAGACGAAAGGCGCTCAGCGGACTCTGGGGCGCTGAAGGCGGTCTAAGCGTAAAGGAACTGTACGCTCCTCGTACAGTTCCTTTACGGCTGCTTCATCTGAGAAAGTTTACGCTGGAGGGTGACCCGGCTGATACCCAGTCGATCGGCAACCGCGGTCTTGTTGCCACCAAACCTCGCCATGAGTTCCTGGATCAGGATCGGTTCGACACCCTTGTATAGAAGATCGAGAAGCCCCTTGTGATCGGCGTATTTGCTGACGAACTCGCCGGCAAACTCGGAGAACAAATCGACCTCTTCCGCATGTCCTCGCAAATACCGTGGTATCTCGGAGGCCTGTATGATCCCGCTCTGGCAGTTGATCCCCAGGCTCAAGATGACATTTTCCAGCTCCCGGATGTTGCCCGGCCACGCGTAGCGCTCCAGGATAGACTGAGCCTCCTGGGTGATCCCGCGCAGGTTTTTGTTCAACTTGCTGGCGGCAACCTTGATGAAGTGCTCTACGAGCATGGGGATATCATCCCTGCGCTCCCGCAGCGGGGGAACCTCGATGGAAGCGACGTTGATGCGATAGTAGAGATCTTCCCGGAATTTGCCGTTCTTGATGAGCGCAAAAAGATTCCTGTTGGTGGCCGTGATGACCCTGGCATTGAGGGCGATGCTGCGCGATCCTCCCAGCCTTTGGAACTCCCGCTCCTGCAGAACCCGAAGGAGCTTCGTCTGAATGGCTAAAGGGAGATCGCCGATTTCGTCCAGAAAGATCGTTCCATCCGCAGCCGCCTCGAATTTACCTGCCTGCCTCGATGTAGCCCCGGTGTACGCCTGGGCTTCGTGTCCGAAAAGCTCGTTTTCCAGAAGCGTCTCCGGCAGGGCGGAGCAGTTAACGGCGATGAACGGTTCGCTGCTCCGATTGCCGTTGAAGTGCAGTGCCCTGGCAATAAGCTCCTTGCCCGTACCGCTTTCTCCGGCTATCAGAACGGTGATGTCGTTGTTGACGAGTCTGCCTATGGCTTTGAATACGTTCTGCATGACTTCGGATTTGCCGACTACCCGGGTCAGGTTGTAGGCCCGCTGCTGTTCATCCTGCATCACCCGCACGTAGTGACGCATCTTCCTCGACTCTATCACCCTCTGGGTGATGATTTTGATCTTCTCGATATCGAGAGGTTTCTCCAGATAGTCACATGCCCCCAGGGCAATGGAGTGAACAATGGTTTCCAGGCTTCCGTAGGCCGTGATCATCACGATGTCCACGTCGTGTGCTTTTGATCGGATCGTCTTCAGCACGGAGAGGCCGTCTTCACCCGGAAGCCGGTAGTCCAAAAAAACGAGCTCTACCTCGTTTTCCTGCAGCAGTTTCTGTGCTTCATTGCCGTTGTACGCTCCGAGAATAGTGTGCTGACCTCGAAACAGAGCCGAAAAACTTAGAAAAACACTGCGGTCGTCGTCTACGACAAGAATCGTCGCCAAAGCTCATCTCCTCTACGCCGTCTTCTCTACAGCGTGTGTATTCTTTGTTCGAGATCCTCCGGAATGGTGATCGAAAAACAGGTTCGCGCTTTACCGCTGCGAACCTCGACTTTTCCGAAATGCCGCTCCACGATCATCTTTACGATTGCCAGCCCCAGACCCGTGCCTTCCTTCTTGGTGGTGAAGAAGGGTTCGAAAATCATACCGAGATTTTCCGGCGCGATCTCCTGTCCGTCATCGCAGAAACAAAATACAACCCCGTCGTCTCGGCGGCGCTCGGTTGTCACCTCGAGTGTTCCACCCCGAGGCATTGCCTGGACCGCGTTCAGCACCAGATTCATCACCACCAGTCTGAATTTTTCGCGGTCCAGGAACAGGGGAGGGATCGACCCGTCCAGCCGTGCAATGACTTTTATGTTCTGATGTTCCGTGTTGTACCGAAACAGGTTGAGGATCTCTTCTACGATCCGGCCGGAATTATGGCGAGCGAAGCGCATGGGGCTGGGACGGGCAAACTCGAGCATGTCCTTGATCAGGTCATTCAGCCTTTCACTTTCCGCGAGAATCGTGATTATCTCGCTTTGGCCTTCTGCGCCTTTGAGGTATCGTTCGCGGAGAATCTGAGCCATCATCTTGATCGAGCTCAACGGATTGCGGATCTCATGAGCCAAGCCGGCTGCCATCTGACCCGCCGTGGCCAGTTTGGCCGATTTGATCATGTCGTCCTGCAGCTTTTGGATGCGTTGACTGTATAAACTCAATTTTCGCACCAGGCGGTTGAAGCTATTGGAAATCAACCCGAACTCGTCCTTGCTGGCCAACTCGATTCGGGTGTCGAATCTGTCTAAGTTCAGGCCGTCCATGCCCGCCAGGATCTTCACCAGGGAGGTGTTGATGTTCCTCGCCAGAAACACGTAGATTACGAAAGCAAGAAGCACTCCGATTCCGATCATCAGATACAGCAGGTTTTGCGAGT
>CAZPQC010000128.1:5290-10754 GCA_964588525.1 uncultured Spirochaetaceae bacterium | reverse complement strand
CGGCGTGGCCCCTGGTGCAATCGTTCGCGGCGAGCAGCTCACCAGACCCACCACCACGAGCGCAGCGAGCGCCGCAAAGCAAGGGATGACGGTGGTCATCTTCCTCAACATCCCGTTTCCTCCTCTGGGAGGCGCTATTTAATCTCGAACCACGATCCAGATCGCACGCTGCCGGTGAATGAAGCATAGCATAAAATTCCATTTCAGCGGAAATATGAAAACTATTGTTGCCAGTCGCGCACGCTCAGAACTCTTCAGATTGCTTAAGGACACCGTGAAGGGACATCGGCCGACCACACCAGATACTGACGGCTGAATGCAGGGACAGTTCTCGGGCAGACGTCTTGAGTGCGGCGCGAAGTACTGACCGCTGCGTTTCCGGTCGAGGTACAGGGAGATGAGGTGCGCCATAGCCGGTTGGTCCGGCCACCGCAACACTTGCCGCGGCTCCGGTTGGATCATGTAGGATAAACTCCTACAGACCAATGAGCAAAAATCCTACAACAATATCGGACAAATACTGACATCCTGATCTAAGAAATCCCCCTATAATTTGAACAATAACTAAGCGTCTTAAAAAAAAGGAGTGAAATAGACGAACGTTCGTCGTAGGTCACATTTGCCAATGGCTGTGCTGGTCATTGCCGCTTCCCTCGTCAGCGCGTGCACTTCGATCGAGGTCAAACCGCCAGCTCTCACGGGCATCCAGAACCTGCCGAATATGGGCCAACAGATCACGCCGCTGGCGCCCCAGGGCTCCCGGTTTGTAATGTTGAATCCCGAGTTGCCCGACAATCCGGCCTGGCTGGCCGGGCAAGCGGTTACCACCGTGGTAAGTCCGGACAAAAAGACACTGCTGGTACTTACCAGTGGCTACAACCGCGTCTTCAGAACTGACGGCGTTCCGGACGCCTACGGCGCTTATTTCAACTGGCCGGACTCGAAAGAGTACGTGTTCATCTACGACATATCGACGAACACGCCAATCAAAAAACAGGTGGTGACGGTCCCCAATACCTACAATGGAATTGTCTTCGATCCCTCCGGCATGGCATTCTACGTGTCCAGCGGCAAGGGGGACTTCCCCTTTGACAGCGCCGGCAACCTCAATCCTGCCAAGAGCCCAGGTGACAATGTCCACATCTATACCCTGAGTTCTTCCACCGGAACCTGGCAGCACGAAACCGAGCTTGCCTTGAACCACGTCGCGGGTGCTGGTCTTGTCGTGCAGCCGCCCACCGGCGAGCAACTCCCGGTCAACATGCTGGTTTCCGTATCTCCTTGCGCTGCCGGCGTGGCTGTGTCCACGGATGGCAAGACGCTGGTGGTGGCGAACTACTACAACGACTCGATAACGGTGTTCACCGGAGGCCTGGGCAATTGGTCACAGGGAAAGGAACTGGATCTGCGCCCCGGCAAGAGCGACCCCTCGAAGGTTGGAACGCCGGGCGGCGAATATCCATTCTGGGTGGTTGTGAAGGGCAGCGGATCGAGCGCGGTAGCGTATGTGTCCAGCATTCGCGACCGCGAAATCGTCGTAGTGGATCTTGGGGGGAGCCTGCCGTTGGTAACGGCCCGCATCCCGGTGAAAGGCCAACCGAACAAGATGACCCTGAACGGGGCCCAGTCACTTCTGTATGTCGTTGAAGATCAGTCGGATACGGTTGACGTCATCGACACTGCAAATAACTCGATTCTGGAAACCATCCCGGTCATCGCTCACGAGTCGGTGCTGCCTGCCTGGCTGGCGCAATACAAAGGCGCAAACCCCAATAGCGTGACCCTCTCGCCGGATGAGAAGAATCTCTACGTGACGCTTGGCAACCTGAACTCCGTCGCGGTCATAGAGCTTGGTGGAAAGAACAGTGGGGACCACGTAGTTGGTCTCATTCCCACCGGTTGGTACCCGAACTCGGTCAGCTTCAGCGGTGATGGCAAATGGGTGTACGTAGTCAACGGCAAGTCGCCGACGGGCTCGAATCCCGGCATGTACTACAGCTACGGCCCGCCGACGCATAGAAATGGCTTTGGAGCCAATCAGTACAATCCCCAGTTGACCAAGGCCGGCCTCCAGAGTTTCCCGCTCCCCAGCACGGCGCAGCTCGCGGCGCTTTCGGCGCAGGTAGCCACGAACAACCGCTTCTCGTACACCCAAAGCGCCAACGACGCAGCGGTGATGGCGGCTGTGCGGCAGGGCATCAAACACGTTGTCTTTATCATCAAGGAAAACCGGACCTACGATCAGATTCTGGGTGACCTGGGAATCGGAAATGGCGATCCTGCTCTGGCTGAATTTGGAAAGGCACTCTCGCCGAACCAGCATAGCTTGGCGCTGAAATTCGTCACGCTCGACAACTTCTATGACACAGCCGAAGTCAGCTATGACGGCTGGGCATGGTCAACCTCGGCCCAGGCCCAGGATGTGATCGAACGCCAATATCCGCTCGCGTATGCAGGACGCGGCCTCGCCCTGGACCAGGGCGGTTTGAACCGCAACGTGAATGTTGCCCTGCCAACCGTCACCGAGCGTCAGGCAGCCAATCCCCTGACATCGGATGATCCGGATGTGTTGCCGGGCCAGACTGATGTGGCTGCACCGGACGGACCGGGCAATGAAGTGAATACCGGCTATTTGTGGGACTCCGCGCTGCGGTTGAAACTCACGGTCCGCAACTATGGTTTCGCTGTTGACACGACCCGTTACACATTCCCCCAGACCTCCTCGTACAGCCTATCACTGGCCCCCGATCCGGCCTCAACCAACACGATCGTGGCCTTCCCCACGAATGTGTCCCTTGTTCCGTACACGGATCCCTATTTCCGCGGTTGGGATCCCACGTTCCCGGATTACTATCGCTACAAGGAATGGGAGCGTGAGTTCGATACCAAGTACGTCTCGGGAGGGGAGGATCTTCCTTCGTTGAGCCTGGTCCGCTTCATGAACGACCACACCGGAAACTTCGCGACGGCGATTGACGGCGTGAATACTCCGGAATTGCAGCAAGCCGACAATGACTACGCTGTCGGCCTGCTTGTTGAGAAGATCTCGAAAAGCAAGTACGCCAACAACACGCTGATCTTTGTCATTGAAGACGACGCGCAAGACGGCCCCGACCACGTCGATTCGCACCGCAGCGTCGCTTTTGTAGCGGGAGCCTATGTGAAGCAAGGAGCGCTGGTCTCTACGCAGTACAACACCCTCGACTTTCTGCGCACGATCGAAGAGGTCCTGGGCCTTCCGCCGATGAACCTGAACGACGCACTCGCAAGGCCTATGGCCGACATCTTCAACAAGACCCCGAGCGCATGGAGCTTCGCGGCCGTTCCGGCACCAATTCTCTACAATACGGCGTTGCCGCTGCCTCCCAAAACGAGCAGTCAATTTGTGCCAAAGCCGACGCACGATGCGAAGTACTGGGCGCGGGTCACGAAGGGAGTGGACTTCACGTCCTCAGACAAGATGGATTTCGCGTCCTACAATCGTATTCTCTGGGAAGGGTTAATGGGAAACAAGCCCTATCCCGCCACGCCGACCGAATGGCAGTAAGGAACATAGCTCCTGACGGGGGCTTCGAAGCAGTCCAGGGGAAGGGCTGAGGAGGAACAACCATGGGAAGTAAATCGTCGACACAGCGAACCCGCAAATCGTCTCGCACTCCGGACCTGCTCAAGGTTCCCACCGGCATTCAAGGCTTGGATGAGCTCACCGACGGCGGGCTGCCCAAGGGGCGGTCCACGCTGTTGTGCGGCGGCGCGGGAAGCGGCAAGACCTTGCTGGCAATGGAATTCCTCGTGCAAGGTGCGGAGCAGTTCGGCGAGCCGGGAGTCTTTGTCTCGTTTGAAGAGCGGACTGAAGAGCTGGCAGAGAATTTCGTCTCACTCGGTCATGATCTCAATTCGTTGGTAGCGCAGAAGAAACTTGCCTTCGACTTCATCCTCATCGAGCGCGATGAGCTTGGCGAATCCGGCGACTACAGTATAGAAGGACTTTTCATCCGCCTGGAGCAGGCAATTGATGACATAGGCGCCAGCCGCGTCGTGCTGGACAGCATCGAGCAGCTATTCGGCGGGCTGGGCAACGCCGGCATCCTCCGGGCGGAGCTGCGCCGCCTGTTTCTCTGGCTAAAGGCCAAGGGCGTAACCGCCATTGTCACCGCGGAGCAGGGCGATGGGAGCTTGACCCGTCGCGGCATGGAGGAGTACGTCGCCGATTGCGTAATCCTGCTGGACCACCGGCTGACCGCGCAGATGTTCACGCGGCACCTTCGGATCGTCAAGTATCGTGGCTCGGACCATGAGACGAACGAATTCCCGTTCCTGATCGACAAGAGCGGCATCTCGATCCTGCCGATCACATCGATGGGGCTCAGCTATGAAGCCAGCAAAGAGCGCATTTCCTCGGGCATCCCGCGACTCGATGCGATGTTGGGCGACCGGGGCTTCTATCGTGGGAGCAGCCTGTTGGTGTCCGGCACGGCAGGCACAGGCAAGACGAGTCTCGCGGCGCATTTCGCCCTGGCATCCGCCGCACGAGGCGAGCGATGCCTGTGGCTTTCGTCTGATGAATCCCCCGACCAGGTCATGCGGAACATGCGCTCCATCGGGCTTGAACTTGCTCCGGCGGTGAAGAGCGAGATACTCCTCTTTCATGCAGTCCCTCCAACGGTATTCGGCCTGGAGATGCATCTGTTGACCGTGCACAAGCTGGTGCGAGACTTCAAACCCCGGAATGTCATCATGGATTCGATCAGCAACTTCGTTACGATCGGCAGCGAGGTAGAGATCAGGTCGATGTTGATGCGGCTGATTCACCTTTTCAAGATACGGCAGATTACTTCGTTGTTTACGAGTCTCACAACGGGCGAAGCCTTCGTGGAAACCGCCGACACCAGGTTGTCATCGTTGATGGATACCTGGCTCCTGCTAAGGGAGATTGAAAGCGGCTCGGAGCGGAACCGGGTCCTGCACTTGCTGAAGTCCCGCGGCATGGCCCATTCAAACCAGATCCGTGAGTTTCTGCTGACCGATCACGGGGTGGAGCTGCGCGACGTGTATCTCGGGCCGTCGGGGTTCCTTCTCACCGGCAGCTCGCTCATGGTGCAGCACGCGCACGAACAGGCTCAGGCGATCGAACGGGAGCAGGAGGCGGGGGCCAAGAAGCGGGAGTTGGAGCACAAACGGCGGGCCATGGAGGCGCAGATCGCGGCGCTGCAGGCAGAGTTTGAGATCGAGCAACTGAAGGCGCTGAGAGTGATCGAGCAGGAAGAAGCTCGGGCAACTGTGCGCACCGATGACCGCGTTCAGATGGCCAAGCAACGGCAGGCCGATGCGGCCAAAGCAAGAAAACCATCACGAAGAAAGGCCGGAGGCTCACGATGAAGACCAGGCCAAGTCGGGGTCCAGTAGAAGAATCGAAGGCCGCACTCGAGGAGCAGTGGACGCTTCGCCTTTATGTTGCGGGACA
>CAZPQC010000128.1:0-5190 GCA_964588525.1 uncultured Spirochaetaceae bacterium | reverse complement strand
CTGATGGAGACATCCTTAGCTGCAACGCCGTTCTGGCCAGGACGTTGCGGCGGCCGATCGACCAGGTTCTTGGCACCCCCATGCGGGACCATCTGTCCCCGGATGACCATGACGCCTTTCGCGCCATGCTCGCACAGTCCGGAACAGAATCTCCACGCCGGAAAATCCGGCTGAAAACCGGCGCGGACATTCTTGTGCCAGTGTATGTGTCCACAACGCTCCTTCAAGATGCGAGCGGCGAGCCGGTTATTTGTCTAGTAGTCACTGACCTGGAGGAAGTCATCTCGGCAGAGGCGACCCTACGTGAAAGCGAGGAGCGGTATAGACAGCTTTTTGAGCTTGCCCCCGTGGGGATCGCCGTCTACAGCGAAGGAAAGATCTCCTTCATCAATTCCGCTGGAGCGCGGCTGCTTGGTGCGGATTCGGAAAAGCAGATCGTCGGCAAACCTATCGCTGAGATAATTCACCCGGAGCGATTGGAGACATCTCAGTCTCGAATAACAAGAATGCTGGCCGGTGAAAAGGGACTCTATCCGGCCGAGGATGTCTTTCTGAAGCTGGATGGGACTCCCGTCACCGTGGAAGTGGTATCCGCACCTCTCCTCTATGAGGGCAAACCGGCGGCCCAGGCAATTGTCACCGATATCACGGAGCGAAAGCGGGCGGAGGCGGAGCTGCAATACAGAAACATCCTCTTGTCGACGCAACAGGAAGCTTCGATCGATGGGATTCTCGTTGTTGATGAGAATGGGCGTATACTGCAATACAACCGCCGGTTCGTAGAAATCTGGGGCATCCCGAAAGAACTTGTCCATGGAAAGGCGGATGAACCCGTTCTGCAGTTCGTGTCGGACCAGGTAGCGGATCCTGAGGCGTTTCTCCAGCGGGTCCAGTTTCTCTATGAGCACCGACAGGAAACCGGCCATGACGAAGTTCTTTTCAAGGATGGCCGGATCTTGGACCGCTATTCCGCGCCGATGTTTGGCCCTGATGAAAAATACCTGGGCCGTGTCTGGTTCTTCCATGACATTACCGAACTAAAGCGCGTGGAGGCGGATCTTCGTTTTCATAAAGCAATCCTCGAAGACGCCGGACGTATCGCCAGGGTGGGCGGCTGGAGTTTTGATGCCGCTACCGGGGAGTCTTTCTGGACGGACGAAGCGGCGCGCATTCACGATCTCGATCCGGCCGACGCCGTCACGAAGGACGGCGGACTGCAATACTGCACCCCAGCATCTCGGTCGAAGATCGAGGCTGCGCTGGAGGACGCCCTCGAACGGGACGTCCCCTTTGATCTCGAGCTCGAGATCGTCAGCGCGAAAGGCGTTCGCAAGTCGGTGCGTACCATCGGCCACCCGGTGACGGAAGACGGCCGAGTGGTTCGGGTGCAAGGATCATTGCAGGACATTACCGAGCACAAGAGGGCGGAGGCCGAGCGGGAACGGCTCATTACCTCGATCGAGCAGGTTGGAGAGATTGTGCTTGTCACCGATCCCGAGGGGATCATCCAGTACGTGAACCCGGCCTTCGTCGAGGTGACCGGGTACAGCCGTGAAGAGGCGATTGGGCAGAACCCCCGCTTTCTCAGCAGTAGTGTCCAGGGCCAGGCGTTCTACCAGGAGTTGTGGCAGACAATCTCATCGGGCAGGCGCTGGCAGGGAACCATGGTCAACAAGCGCAAGGACGGGGAGCTGTACACAGAGCAGACGACGATCTCGCCGGTATTCGACGCTGGCGGCGAGATCGTGAGTTACGTGAAGGTCGGGCGCGACGTCACGGCGCAGCGGTTGCTGGAGGACCAGCTGCGGCAGGCGCAGAAGATGGAAACCGTGGGGCAGCTGGCCGGCGGCGTGGCGCACGACTTCAACAACATGCTGCAGGTGATCATCCCCTATGCAGAGATGTCGCTTGCAAAGGTGGATCCCGGGCACCCGATTCACAAGTACCTGATGGAAATTCGACGGGCGGCTCAGCGATCCGCAGAGATCACCGGTCAACTGCTTGCCTTTGCCCGCAAACAGACGGTGATGCCGAAGGTGCTGGACCTGAACGACGCGGTGGCGAGCGCCCAAAAGATGATCCAGGGGATGATCGGCGAGGATATCGATCTGGAGTGGATGCCAGGGCACGATTTGTGGAATGTGAAGATAGACCCCGGTCAGCTTGACCAGATACTTGCCAATCTGGCAGCGAACGCGCGCGATGCGATCGGCGGGGTTGGCAGATTCACTATCGGGACGGAGAATGTCCACCTCGACGAAGCGTACTGCGCCGTTCACGCCTACTCCGTGCCGGGAGAGTACGTGTTGATAGCGGTGAGTGACGACGGCTGCGGCATGGATAAAGAAACACAAGCACATCTGTTCGAGCCGTTTTTCACAACCAAGGCGGCGGGGAAAGGCACGGGGTTGGGACTGGCAACCATCTACGGGATCGTCAAACAGAACAATGGCTTTATCAGCGCATACAGCGAGCCTGGACAGGGGACTACCTTCAAGGTTTACCTACCGCGGGTCGAGAGGGCGGCCACGGCCGAAGGCGCGGAAGTCGAGACAACGCCTCCCCGGGGTGGGACGGAGACCGTCATTGTTGTGGAAGATGAAACGTCCATCCTCGAGCTGGCTCGGGAAAGCCTGGAGCAGCTCGGGTATGCGGTGCTCGCTGCGAAGACACCCGAGGAGGCGCTACGACTGAGCGGCGAGAATGCCGGGCCGATCCACCTTCTGCTCACAGATGTCGTGATGCCCCAAATGAACGGCCGGCAGCTTGCCGAGCGGCTGGTCACCGCGCGCCCCGGGCTGAAGTGTCTGTACATGTCCGGATACACAGCGGACGTCATCGCGCACCGTGGGATACTGGACGAGGGGGTGCGATTCATCGCCAAGCCATTCTCGCTCCAAGTGCTCTCCGAGAAAGTCAGAGAGGCTCTGGACGACTGATCGTCCGAACCGAGGGCGGGCAGTACCAGAGCTTGCGCATTAGGGTTGTTCCCAATAGAATGAACCACCGGACGCCGATGAATCGAAGGGCCGTCCGGTGTGGAGGGTCGAGGACACATGGATCGCCGCCGGAAAGGACTCCAGCTTGCCGCCAGGGTGTGGTCCTCCCTCACGGACCCGGGTCCGGCAGCTTTGCAGCCGGATCAAGTTCGTCGAGCGCGGCTGTTGCTCTCGATCATAACGGCCTTATTCTTTGCGGAAATCATAGGGTGGCTGGTGACTGCTGTCCGTCTTGCGGCAATCCCGGATATCGAGCTGAGACGGACACTCGCGATTGCGTGGTGCTCAGTGATAGGCACCACGATGCTGTGCACCGCGGGTTCGTACGCCCTCGCCCGGCGCGGGCGCCACCGGGCGGCGGCCAGAATCATCGTGGGCATGACCGAAGTTGCGGGATTCGCCACGGTCCTCACCTATCCCGAAGCAGACGTGAATCTCATCTACCCTTTCATCGCGATTGTCCTGGCCAGCGTTCTTCTCCCTCTGCTTGAAGTCGCCCTAACCTCGGCTCTCGTGATCCTGGGGGCTCTGCTGCTGCCCGTGGTCGCTGGGCCTCTCTTCCACCTGGATGCAGTCCTCGGGGTGATCCTCGCGGCCATACCGATAGCGCTGTTCTCCGGCGTGGGCGCGGCGGTGCACCAGAACGATCTATCGCAGATCGCGCGACAGGCACGCGATCTGGCGCGAAACGAGGCGGAGTTGGCCGAATCCAGGAAGATGGAAGCCGTTGCACGCTTGTCCTCCGGGATCGCCCACGAGTTCAACAACATACTGACGGGCATCCTTGGCTACGCTGACGCAATCGCCAGCAGATCAAAAGAGCCCGCGGCGGGATATGCGACCACCATCAGGAGGGCCTGCTTGAGAGCCGCCGACTTGGTCGAGCAGTTGTTGGCGTTCAGCCAGCAGCAGCTGCTGCACACCGCGCCTGTCGATCTCAACGAGCTGGTTAGACAGGTGACCTCGGAGGTCCGGGACAGTCTGCCGGAGGGAGTACACTTCGACCTCCGCCTCAGCCCCGACCTCGCACCGTGCCAAATCGATCGCCAACAGATGGGGCGCGCGCTCCGGGCGCTTGTATACCGGGCACACATGAACGTGGGTACGGTTGGCGACATCACGATAGAGACTCGGAACGTATGTCCGGAGGACAAGATAGGCAGTGGGCCGGCGAATCGGGGGGACTACTGCATCTTCTCGGTAAGCGACTCAGGGTTGGGTGACGGAATCCACCGCACCGACCTGATCTTCGATCCCTTCTACACTACAGGGGAGTTCGGGACGGGGGACCTGGAGATGGCCGCGGCCTACGGTACCGTCAAACAGAGCGGCGGGTTCATCGAGGCCGCGGTGCACCCGCAGTCCGGAATGAGGATCCTGGTGTACCTTCCCAAACATCGTTCCAGTGGGAGTGACCGCGACGCCCCTATCTCGGCGGAATCGGAACGGGAGGAAGGCCCAAGCCAAGCAGGGTAGGCCCGCAGGTCCCACAGGCGGCGGGAGGCCGCGGACATGCTTCTTCCACCGGAACCTGGCAGCACGAAACTGAGCTTGCCTCGAACCAAGTCGCGGGTGCTGGTCTTGTCGTGCAGCCGCCCACCGGCGAGCAACTCCCGGTCAACATGCTTGAAGCGCCAGGGCCCCGAAGATCGAGTCTTTCAGGTAGAACCACAGCACCATGTTCCCCTGTAAGAAAAGTGCGACGGAAAAAATCACCGGGGATCTCGTTCTCGAAGTCAAAAATTTCGGTAAGGAGCTATTCTCCGGACTGGAAGAAATTCGTCAAAACGTAGATTGCTGGAATTTGCTTACTACAGACTCCCTGTCCTCTTCCGGCAATCCCGTGCTATCATCAGAAACAGGAACTCTGTAGGATTATGGACTATGACATAGACAAAGTCGATGAAATGACGTTGGCCTTGCTTTATCTCACCATCTTTGAGTATGGGGGAACCACCCGGACCTGGAAGGGAATGGACTGGGAGGTATTGGGCAGGCTGCATGATAAGGGATACATCGGCAATCCGAAGAGCAAGGCAAAGTCGGTTGTCTTGAGCGAGGAAGGGTTTAAGCGGAGTGAGCAGTTATTTGAAAAGCACTTTGGACTTTCAGGGAATTCGGTGTAAAATATGGTTCAGGTATGCCGACAGTATTGCGAAGTGGACCTTATCGGTTTTTTTTCTTCAGTCAT
>CAZPQC010000127.1:0-10943 GCA_964588525.1 uncultured Spirochaetaceae bacterium | reverse complement strand
TAGTCCGGATTGGGCTCGATCACCACCTTGATCTTGCCGGCATTGTCGGCGTTGAACTGATCGACCAGGGCGGCGACCGACGCGGCCTTGGAGTCCTGGGCGACCCAGATGCACGGCCACTGGAGCACGATTTCCTTCTCCGCTTCCTTTTTGCAGCCGATGAGTAGCGACAACGCCGCAACAAGGAACAGAAGCACGACTATAACTGACAGTGCTTTTTTCATGGAACCCTCCTTGTGTAATTACTTTCAAAAGGAAAGTAAATCACAGAATTACCGGGTTGTCAAGATGAAATTGGCTGGAGGGAGCGCATCCGACAGGTAGTCTCACGCTGGAAGTATTACTGATTTGAATCGACTCAGAAGCCTTCAGACTGCGCGTCCCGGTTGCTCGGCTTTCCCTCCTGCGGGGGCGAGCCGCACTACATGGGGCATGTCTGGCCATAAACTTGGTTCCGGCGGCCGGAATGCAGTACCACCGCCTTTGCGGAGCATAGAGACCATATCGCCGGATAAATTGAGATCCGCAGGTCGTGATATGCTGCGTCAGTTCCAACAAGACACGGCTCACAGGCAAGGGCGATCTTAAACTGGATAGTTCTGTTGAAAAATCGACACTCTGCGGTTACTGCGAATCGAGCTTTATCGGCCGCCGTGTAAAAGGTCTCATTCACGGACGCACAAGATTTCTTCTCACGGCCCCGCGGTGTCCGAAGCGCATTGTATACCGACATATTGCTCGCGTTCGACATACGGCACGTACACTACCTCCTTGATCTTCGGTTCGAGGCGGGTGATCGAAGACTCGATTCTATGCTCCGAAAGATCGGCCCGGAGACCTTGAGACCTCAGTGCATATGCCAGATTTTCAGCGGGACCGTCGAAGATCTCGAATTCGTCGCGGAAGCAGCAGTACACACAGTCCAGCAGCGTAAGTTCCGGTCCTACGTGCAGGTAGGGCCGTTCGGGATAGAGTGTCGGTCCAGACTGCGGAAAATGTGGAATGAGATCATTCGCGTCAACGACACGGAGTAACGGCAGGTGGCTGAAACAAGCCGCTCCGTCGGCGTCTGTGACCTTTGGTTGTCCGAAGGTGATCACCGATTCTATCACGTAGGCGTCGAGATCGAGATACACCGCGAGAATTAGAGCCGTAGCAGCTCCCAGCGAATTGCCGGTCAGTACGATGCTGCAGTCTTTCCTTAGAAACCGCGCCACGTCCTCATAGACCGACAGTGCGGTTGTTCTGAATCCGTGGTGTAAATTGATGCCGAGCCTCGAATCCCACACCTTATTGTGCTCGAAATCATAGACTGCGTTCTTCCAGTTGGCGGTACCCCGGATGACGATCTCCTGCGTCGGCTCATCTCGGCGCGTCCCGATGAAGTAGCGGCACTTCGTCTGTGGGATTTCAACCACGTTCATGTCCCGATAGGTGCCGGACCACAGACGGGAGATATCCTCCGGCGTTTGGTACCGGACCGATTCATATATCTTTGCGAGGTGCAGGAGGAGCGAGAAATCGACGTCTGCGGGACGAAGGTAATCGGGCCGTACTTGGTTCGTCTCCTGCGCCTGACCGTAGCCGCTCAGGAAAACGATCGATAAAAGAACCGCGATGCAGATTCTATGCATAATTAAGGATAAGTTGCTGTGATTTCCGCGTCAAGAACACGAGTCGAATCATGTAACATGGTATTTGATTCGCTGGACTGTCACTGTATTTTGCGAATATCAGTAATTCCAAGACAGCACCAATTATGGAACCGGTACCCGACCGTAGGATTGAACATTCCTCCGCTGCGGAGGTACAGTAGCCGTAGCACTTTACCCTGCGGAGGGGCCAATCAAGGAGAGCTAAGGTGAGCACAGCCAACACCCGGTACATCGGCGCCATCGATCAGGGCACCACTTCGACCCGCTTCATCCTCTTCGACCGGCAGGGAAGCACGATCGGGTCCCATCAGCTCGAGCACCGGCAGATTTTTCCCAAGGCGGGATGGGTGGAGCACGACTCCCTGGAGATCTGGGCGCGCACCGTGCAGGTCATCCGGGAGACCCTGAAAAGCTCGGGAATCACGCCCCGGCAGATCGCCGCCATCGGGATCACCAATCAGCGGGAGACCACCGTGGCCTGGAATCCGAAAACCGGTGAGCCCTTCGGCAATGCCATCGTCTGGCAGGACACCCGCACCGATGAACTGGTCGGCAGGCTGGCGCGGGAGGGGGCCGGGCAGGGGGGCATCGATAGGTTCCGGGAGAAGACCGGGCTGCCCCTGGCCACCTACTTCTCCGGACCCAAGCTATCCTGGATGCTCGCCAAAGATCCGGTACTGCGGAGTGCCGCCGAACGGGGAGACGCGGCCTTCGGCACCATCGACAGCTGGCTGATCTGGAACCTGACCGGGGGTGCCGGCAGGGGCAGGCTGGTAACCGACGTGAGCAATGCCAGCCGGACCCTGCTGATGGACCTCGATACCCTGCAGTGGGATCCGGCGTTGCTCAACATCCTCGGGATCCCCTCGAGCATGCTGCCGGAAATCGTAGCGTCGGTTCCCGGAGAGCCCTACGGCTTCACCAGGGAGGATGGACCCTTTGCCGCGGAGATTCCCGTTGCCGGGGTGCTGGGGGATCAGCAGGCCGCTTTGTTCGGCCAGGCCTGCTTCTCCCCGGGTACGTCAAAAAACACCTACGGCACCGGCTGCTTTCTGCTGCTCAACACGGGGGAGAAGATCGTGCACTCGAAGAACGGGCTGATCAGCACCGTGGGCTACCAGCAGGGCGATGATGCCCCCGTCTACGCACTGGAGGGTTCCATCGCCATCACGGGAGCCTTAGTCCAGTGGCTGCGGGACAACCTCGGTCTGATCGAAAGCTCCGCTCAGATCGAAACCCTGGCCCGGGAAGTGGAGGACTGCGGCGGGGTGTACTTCGTGCCGGCATTCTCCGGGCTGTTTGCCCCCTACTGGCGCAGCGATGCCCGGGGGTTGATCGCGGGCTTGAGCCGCTACGCCACCAAGGCGCATCTGGCCCGTGCCGCCCTGGAAGCCACAGCCTTCCAGACCCTCGAGATCTTCGAGGCTATGGAGCAGGACTCGGGGCTGCCCATCCCGTCGCTGAAGGTGGACGGCGGAATGGTGGTCAACGAGCTTCTGATGCAGTTTCAGGCGGATCTGCTCGGCGTGCCGGTGATCCGGCCGAAGATCACCGAAACCACGGCTCTGGGCGCCGCCTTCGCCGCCGGACTGTCCGTTGGCTTCTGGGAATCAATGGAACAGTTGACGGCCCTCTGGGAGGAGGAGAGGCGCTGGAGCCCACAGCTGGATCAGGGGGAGCGGCAGCGGAGGATTCATTTCTGGAAGAAGGCGGTCAGCCGCAGCTTCGATTGGCTGGAAACCCCCTAGCCTTTCGATCAAGCCCCAAACTGGGCGTCTGCCGGCGGGTTCCCCTGGCCGGGCCCCTGCCGGACTACCGGCAGCTTCGGACCCGCATGCTGCGGGTGGCCACGACATCCGCTCCCGTTCCCATAATGTCGGGTATGATGACCTGCCCTATCTCGACCGGGGCTTCGACCCGGGTCCGGTTGATCACCTCCATGCAGGGGAAGATGCTCCGCTTCGGGATCTCCCGGTTTGTGCGCACGGGCAGACGCCTGAGACTCGCGTGCTCGATCTGAACCGTGGTGATGAGGGTTCTGCGCGGATCGGTAATCTCCTCCAGGGCGTACTCCGCACCGCGCTTGCACTCGTTTCCGCTGACGGTGAGCTGCCGCTGATTGTCTCCGCTCACCCGAAGCCGGCATCCCGTGGGACAGACGATGCAGATGATCTCCCTGTCGATCCTGCTCATTCACCGACCTCTACCGCGTCAATCACCAGATCCGATCCATCGATCTTTTCCATTGCGCTCTTGTTCAACCGTACCCGCTCCATCTCTCCGGGATTCATGCAAGATCGCTTCACCCGCTTGAGAACCTCCCCACCGCCCTTCACTTCGATGTGGGATTGCCCGTATACCCTGTTTACCCTGAGGAACAGATCCAACCGTTCTTCCCCGTTGATCCCTCGCATCCGTTGAGGCACAACGTACTTCAATCCCTCTCCGGGCAGCAGATGAACCGGGGCACCCTCTGCGCCCCCGGCCCCCACGGCGCCGGATCCCGCGTCTGCAGTGCCCCCCACGTCGTCGGCCCCCAGCACGAATCCGGCCGCACCCCTTCCGGCCAGCTCGCTCTCCTCCACCACGAAATCCACCAGGTCGTGAACGTGAACCACGTTCCCGCAGGCGTAGATGCCGGCAACGCTGGTCTGCCTGGATTCGTCGACGATCGGTCCCCCGGTGTGAGGATCCAGCTTAACCCCGGCGCTCAGGGAAAGCTCGTTTTCCGGGATCAGGCCGACCGAGAGGATCACCGTGTCGCACTCGTAGAGCTCTTCGCTGCCTGGGATCGGCCGGCTGTTCTCGTCTGTTTCGGCAACCAGCACCCCCGTTACCCGATCCTTGCCCTGGATCTCTACGATCGTATGCCGCAGCAGCAGGGGTATGTCGTAGTCGTAGAGGCACTGCACCACGTTTCGCATCAGCCCCCCGGGATAGGGTTTCCTGGCCAGAACGGCGATCACCTCCGCCCCCTCCAGGGTCAGGCGTCTGGCCATGATCAAACCGATATCCCCGGTGCCGAGCATCATGATCCTCCTGCCGACCATGTACCCCTCTATGTTGATCAGCCGCTGAGCCGTTCCCGCGGTGAACACGCCGGCTGGCCGGGACCCGGGAATGTTTATCGCCCCCCGGCTGCGCTCCCGACAGCCCATGGCCAGAACGATGGCCCCGGCCGCAACCGTCCTCACCCCCTCCTCGGCGTTGATGTACAGGACCTCACGACTGCCCGTGATCTCCAGCACCGTGGTGTCGAGCTTGCAGGGAACATTGAGCTCCGCCATGCGGCGGATGTAGCGCTCGGAGAACTCGGGCCCGGTCAGATCCTCCTTGAAGCGATGGAGGCCGAAGCCGTTGTGGATGCACTGCTGCAGGATGCCGCCCAGCTCCCTGTCCCGCTCGATGAGGAGGATCTTCTCTACGCCCGCCTCTCTGGCCGCCACCGCGGCGGCCATTCCGGCCGGACCGCCGCCGATCACGACGATGTCAACCTTTTCCATGGTACCCTGCCTTCTCCTCAGCCAACGCGTTGATCCCGACCGGTAGATCCTCGACCTCACAGCACTTGGTTGGACCGGTCAGGATGTAGGAATCAATTTCGTTTTTCACGATCTCCGTCGCGTCCTTTCCCAACTCCCGGGCCAGAATCTTGAGGACCTGGGGCCCGCAGAACCCTCCCTGACATCTGCCCATGCCGGGTCGCACCCGCTTTTTTACCCCGTCCACGGTCCTGGCCCCGACCTTCCGCTGGATGGCATCGACAATCTCCCCTTCGGTGACGGATTCGCAGCGGCAGATGATCCGCCCGAAACGGGAATCCTTTCGGATCAGCTCGTTTTTCCGCTCCTCGGTAAGGTCCATGAAACGAACCACCCTGCGTCGCAGCGGGTTGAACTCTTTCCTCTCCTCCAGACCGCCTGCCGCCCCGGCAAGCAGATCCCGGACGTGGTGGGCGATGGCCGGAGCCGCGGTAAGCCCGGGTGACTCGATCCCGGCTACGTCTATGAACCCCGGGACCTGCTCGGATTCTTCGATTATAAAGTCCTTGGTGTTCGGAGTGGCCCGCAGTCCGGAGAAGGATCGGATCACCTCGCCGAAGGGGATCTGCTTGGAGATCTTCGCCGCGCTCCGGCGGACGAAATCCAGGCGGTCCCGGGTGGTGGACAGATTCTCCCGGCCCTCGATTTCCTGGGCGTCCGGACCAACCAGCAGGTTCCCATGCACCGACCGGGTAACCAGCACTCCTTTACCGGCCTCGGTAGGACACTGGAAGATCACGTGGTTGAACAGCTCCCCGGCCGCCTTGTCCAAAACGAAGTACTGCCCCTTGCGCGCGGTGATGCTGAAGGCGGGAGGAGCAACCATCTCGTGTATCCGGTCGGCGAACACCCCGGCGCAGTTGATCACCCGACGAGCGCGGATCTCCCCGCTGGGGCCGAGGATCCTGAAACCTTCATTGCTGCGCTCGATCGCTTCCACCAAAAAATTCAGAAGGATCTGGACGCCGTTGTCCGCCCCGTTCTCCGCCGCCGCGACCGCGATCTCCCAGGGATCGATGATGCCGGCCTGGGGAGCATGGAGGGCGCACAGCGCCGTATCGTCGAGATTCGGCTCGAGGGACAGCAGCTCCTCCCGCTCGATGATCCGCAAGTCTCCCACGCCGTTTCGAACCCCCCGCCGATACAGCTGTTCCACGGTTCCCCGCTCGCTCCGGCTGAAGGCCACGACCAGAGAGCCGATCCTCTTGAACTGCACGTCGAGCTGGTCGCACAATGCATCGAAAAGGGGGTTGCCCAGGACGTTGAACCTGGCTTTGCTCGTACCCGGTTCCGCGTCATATCCGGCATGGATGATCCCGCTGTTGGCCTTGGTGGAGCCGTTTGCCACATCATTGCTGCTGTCCAGGAGCGCGACCTCCAGCTTGAAGCGGGACAGCTCCCTGGCGACGAGCGTTCCGATAACACCGGCTCCGACAATGGCTACGTCGATCATGCTCCGCGCTTACTCCTCATCCTCTTCCCAACAATACAAAAACCCTGCCCGGTCAGCTCCTGAAGCTGTATGCTCCGCGAGTCTATCCGGACAGGGTCTTCTCTCGTTCTCTGACCCTGTCTTGTTCTCTTCCTGTCTTGTAAATCTTATCACAACGGCACGATCCCCACAATAGCTGTAGGAGTCGTGGCCGGCGTCATAGCAGGCAGCATAGACAGCGGGCGCGGATTCCGTTACACTCTATCCCGCTGCCCCGTCTGGACAATACGGCTATGAAATTCCTCGAAGCACTAAGAGAAAGCCCCGTGATCGCCGCGGTGCGGGATATGGAGGATCTGGAGTATGCCCTGGACAAGAAGATCCGGGTGATCTTCCTGCTGGCCGGAGACATCTTCAACCTGATCGACATCGAGAAGAGCATGCGAAGGGAGGGCCACCTGTTTCTGCTGCACCTCGATCTGATCCGGGGCATCGCCCGGGACCAGGTGGGGATCGCCTACCTGCAAAAGTGCTTCCCCATCGACGGGATCATCAGCACCCACGCCAACATCATCCACTACGCCAGGAAACAGCAGCTCATAGCGCTGCAGAGACTGTTTATAGTGGATTCCGAATCCCTGAAATCCGGAGCCAGACTCGTGCAGAGCTCGAACCCGGACAGCATTGAAATTCTTCCGGGGATCATTCTACCTTTCATCCAAGAGTCGCTTCAGCAACTCGACCTCCCGCCGATCGTGGCGGGGGGATTGATAAAAACCCGGGAAGAGGTGGATCGGATCCTGGCCGCCGGAGCGGTGGCCGTTTCCACCAGCCGCAGAGAGCTCTGGTAAATGAAAAACGACATCTATGACGTGGCGATCGTCGGTGCCGGTGTGGTCGGAGCATCGATAGCCCGCAAGCTTTCCTCCTACGCCTGTAGAACCGTGGTTCTGGAGAAGGAATGGGACGTTTCCTTCGGTGTGTCCAAAACCAACTCGGGGATTATCCACGGCGGTTTTCACTACCCCACCTCCCTGCTCAAGGGCCGTCTGGAAGTGACCGGAACCATCATGTTCGACAAACTCCAGCAGGAACTGCACTTCCCATTTCAACGCTGCGGCATCCTGGTGGCGGCCTTCACGGTGGAGGAGATGAAGACCATCGAGCGGCTGTACATGCAGGGGGTGGAGAACAGGATCATAGGCCTGGAGTTGTGCAACCGGGAGCGCATCCATGCCCTGGAACCCAAGCTGAATCCGGACGTTGTTGGAGGGCTTCACGCCCCCTCCGGAGGTGTGATCGAGCCGTATCGCTTCGTTTTTTCCCTGATCGAATCGGCCAGGAAGAACGGCGTCGACTTGAGAACCCGCTTCAAAGTGGTGAAGGCCGAGGACGAGGGTGATCACTTCCTGGTCCATGGAGAGGGCGGCGAGCGCCTGGGGGCGCGCTATCTGGTAAACGCCGCCGGCCTTTACGCCGATGAGGTATCGGCTGCCTGCGGCGCCGAGCGCTTCCACATCAGGCCGCGAAAGGGGCAGGAGTTCCTGCTGGACAGGAATGCGGCGGGGCTTCCCGGAAAGGTGATCTTTCCCGTGCCCAATCCCAAGTCCAAAGGGATCCTGGTCATCCCCACGCCGGAGGGCACCTGCATGGTGGGTCCGACCGCCGTCGAGCAGGAGGACAAGGAGGACCTGTCGACAACTCAAGGCAACTTCGAGACGGTCTTCCACTCCGCCCGCAGGTTGATCCCCAAGATTTCCGAACGGGATATCATCACCGCCTTCGCCGGCCTGCGACCCACCCTGGAGGGGGGCGATTTCTACATAGCCGTCTCCGAGAAACAGCCGCGGCTGGTCCAGGTGGCGGGAATCCAGTCCCCCGGTTTGACCGCGGCCCCCGCCATCGGAGAATACGTGAAGGATCTGCTCAAAAGCGCCGGTCTGGTTCTGACCGAACGTGCCGATTACGATCCGCTGATCGCGGAGGTGCCCCGGATCCGCAAGTTCTCCCCCTACGAGGCGGATACCCTGGTTCAAAGCGACCCCGCCTACGGGGAGATCGTCTGCCGCTGCGAATCCGTCTCAGAGGCGGAAATCGTAGCCGCCATTCGCCGGGGTCATACCACGATGGACAGCATCAAGTTCTACACCCGCGCCCAGATGGGCCGCTGTCAGGGCGGTTTCTGCAGCTACAAGATCATGAAGATCCTTCAACGGGAGACGGGAATGTCCGTCGAGGAGATCACCAAAAGAGGGGGGATGAGCCGGCTCATCACCGATCGGGTGGGCGCTCTCACCGTGCGGGCCTCCACAGGTTTCGCCTCCTCCGGAGAGGGCGCAGGGGGGAAAGGCAGATGAGAGAGAAGCGTGCGGAAGCCGTGGTGATCGGGGGAGGGTCCGCCGGCCTGGCCGCTGCTTCCGGAATCGCCGCTGCAGGGTTTTCGGTCGTTCTCCTGGAACGGGAAAGCGAGCTCGGCGGAATCCTGAACCAGTGCATCCACAACGGGTTCGGCCTGCAGCGCTTCAAGGAAGACCTGAGCGGACCCGAGTACGCCGAGCGTTTTGTCCAAGCCGCGGAGAAGCAGAGCAACCTGGAGGTGCTTTTACAAACCACGGCTCTGGAGGTGAGCCCCGGAGTGGTGCACACGGTGTACGGCTACTCGAAACTCGGCGGCGTGACCAAGATCGACGCCCGGGCCATCGTGCTGGCCATGGGCTGCCGGGAGCGAAATCGCGGCAACATCGGTATCCCCGGCACCCGCCCCTCCGGGGTATTTACTGCCGGCCTGGCTCAGCGGTTGATCAACATCGACGGCTACATCCCGGGGCGCCGGGCGGTGATCCTCGGTTCCGGAGATATCGGGCTGATCATGGCCCGCCGCTGTACCTGGGTCGGCATGGAAGTGCTGGCAGTCATCGAGATCCAGAGCTACCCCTCCGGTCTCACCCGGAATATCGTTCAGTGCCTGAACGACTTCGGCATTCCGCTTTATCTCTCCCATACGGTCTCGGCGATTCACGGCAAGGATCGGGTCACCGGAGTGACGGTCACCCCCCTGGAGGAGGGCAGGAACGCGGCGGCCAAGAGCTTCGATCTGGATTGCGACACGATTCTGCTCTCCGTCGGCCTGATCCCCGACAACGAGCTGTCCAGGAAATTCGGGGTCCGTTTGAATTCGGAAACCGGGGGCGCCTTCGTGGATGCCGGCCTGATGAGCTCCGTGCCCGGAGTGTTCGCCTGCGGGAACGTGCTTCACGTCCACGACCTGGTCGACTACGTGAGCGAGGAGTCAGAGCGCTGCGCCTCCTTCGTCGTCGAGTATCTCAAAGGCGCGTACCGCCCCCGGCATCACCCGGTAATCGCCGGGGCGAACGTGAAGTACGTGATCCCGAACAAGTACCTTCCGGAAATGACCAATCGTTTCTACCTTCGCTCTCTGATCGTCAAGAACAAGGCGGAGCTGGTCATTGCGCTGGACGGGGAACCGCTGAAGCGTAAAAAGCTGGCCCACGTTCAGCCCTCCGAGATGGTGAGCTTCCAACTCGAGCCTGAGGATCTTTCCCAGGTTTCAGAATCACGGGAGACGAAGCTGGAGGTGGGCATCTACTGATGAAACGCAAACTTGTCTGCATATCCTGTCCCCTGGGCTGTCGCCTGACCGTCACCTGGGAGGATGAGAGCGATATCACGGTCAAGGGCAACAGATGCGCCAAGGGTGAGAGCTACGCGCAGGAGGAGATCCTGGCTCCCAAGCGGGTCGTGACCGCCACGGTGGCTGTTGCCGGCCGGGCAGTTGCGGCTGCACCGGCAGGTGCAGCTGCGGCAGTCGGCGCTCCCACGAGAGCCGTAAGCCCCCGGCGCCTTCCGGTGAAGACCAGCGCCGCCCTGCTCAAGGAGCACATACCCGATCTGCTCAACGAGTTGTACAGGATGGAAGTCGAGGCTCCGCTTCGCTGCGGCGACGTCTTGTTGACAGACATAGCCGGAACCGGGGTGGACCTGGTGGCGACGCGGAGCCTGAAAGAGCGCTGAGTATGCTGCGGATCGGTACCTCCAGCTGGAACTACGACTCCTGGGAGGGGCTGGTGTATAACCGGGACAGCGGCCGCAGCTACCTGGAGCAGTACGGTCAAGTTTATGATACGGCTGAGATAGACAGGTGGTTCTGGTCCCTGTTCGATTCCCCGGAACCGCGGCTGCCCGATCCCTGGACAGCCGAGGAGTACAGCCGCAGCGTTCCCGAAGGGTTCCTGTTCACCATCAAGGTGCCCAACAGCATCACCCTGACCCACCACTACCAGCGGGACAAGTCGA
>CAZPQC010000126.1:0-10949 GCA_964588525.1 uncultured Spirochaetaceae bacterium | reverse complement strand
CGTTTTATCAGCTCGCGCGCCGAATCGACTTTGCCCGTCTCAACGGCTTTGTATAGCGCTGTATAACCCTCAGCGTTTCGCTGGTTGATATCCGTTCCTTCATCAAGCATCTTGTCTACACTCTCGAAATCTCCTGTCATGGCAAACTGTATAAGTAGATCCGCTTTTTTTTCCTGGCAGGTAGCTGCACAAAGAAAGATCGAGAGAATCAGAAAAAATTTGATAGATCTATCCATCAATCGTCCCAGTATTTGATATTCTCCTCAAACCAAATGTTTTGTTCTTTCCAGTGTTCGTAGCTCTGCTTGTATTCCTCATAGCCATTTGTCTGTCCAATTTTACCCTCTGTGAAGTATGGCTTGTACTTGTAATCATGGCCGAAGGAGTAGTAGCGGATTTTCCACTCTGGATAAGTTTCGTAGTGGTTGAAGTAGATAGAGGGGCTCGCCCTTGTGAATTTTCTATAAAAGCTAAGCAAGAATTCTGTTGGCGTCCCTTCGGCGAACTGTTCAAACATAAAACGTGCTAGGTCTTCGAGGTTGGATTGGGTAGTAGCGAAATTGGGCACGCCGGACATCCACCAATAGTCTGCGAACTGTTTTTCGATCATAGTGTTGATTCCGGCAGCGACACCAGAGACAAGCTGATCGATGGTTTCCAAACCGATCGACACGTTGTTCAAAGTACCTGACCCGGGAACCTCGGTTTTCTTGATAAGTTCATAGGCGGAGATGACATCGTCGATGATACCGACCACATCCGCGCTCGTACTCATGATGTCTGCTCCGGTGCCGTACAGAAGTTTGAGTGCTCCGAAGTAATCCTCGTGACCGACTATATCGTAGAGGGGTTTGTACATCTCCACTCGATCTTTATTTGAAAAGAGGTTGTGGATTTTATCGACGAGAAAAAACACCGGACCGCTGGTGCTGCGAACATCGTGCTTCACCGCATCCTTGTTGTCCTGTTCAAATTTGATTACATAGTAGCTGTTCCACTTCCGGTTGGTACCTATCGCTTTCCCGCTCCACTTCTCTATGCTGTACAAATCCGCTTGCTCGCTTTCATAGACTTGGTCCACATATGCGGAGAAAAAATCATCGCCCATTACTTTGGCGATCCGGCTGGCGATGACATCGCGCATCAGAGACGGATCGTTATCTATGAAAGAAAAGCCATAATCCTCCGCGATGCTCAAAGCCATTTCCGTGTGCGAACGAACCGCATCGCGCGTCTCCAGTTGCTGGATCAGGGCGTCGGAAGTCAGGCCGTCGCGGTGCGCTTCGTGCTGGAGAACCACGCCGCTCATCAAGCGGCTGTCGCGGTCCCGGTGATCCCCCAACGTGGCCAGCTGGATCTGCTTGGTGTTGCCAACCAGTTGCGTCTGCCCCGTTGTTTCGGAAAAACCGACCAGCAGCCCTGTCTCCCCGCTGAGCAGATCTTCATACAACTCTTGTCCGTCTGAGTCGCTGAAGGAGTACAGCGCTCGCATCGAGGTTCCCACAGAGTCGTAGCCCTGGTAGTCCTCGGCGCTTTCCCACGAACCGAAGTGATCGTAGGAACGAATTCTCATGCTTTGGATCCAGGTATCCAGACCGGAGGCCGCATCGATTACGGCGGTCAAGCTGACATCAGCTCCCCGTTGACCGAGGGCCAGCTGCGGTTGATCTGCACCGATGCGGAGCTCCAGGAACCCGCCGGAGAGGGTTCGGTCGTTCGCGGTAAGCCCGAACATGCTGAAATCGGCGAGGTTGAGGATCGTTTGACCGGTCAGGGCATACTCCAGACTCGCCTGAGTCAAACCGCCCGCCAGTCGGGAGAACCCCCGCACGTCCTCGATATGGTCTATCGAGAAGCCGGTGAGGTTCCCCTCCAGCAGAGAGCCGACGCTGGTTCCGGAAAATTCCGCCAGATAGCTGCGGAGCGCCTGACGGCCGATCAGGGTTTCTTTGTACGCAGCGGCGTTGAACATGAGCTCCCCGTCAGGATCGAATTCGAAGGCGTTGGCCGTCGCGCCCACCACTCGGTTAGTCGCGCTTTCCACACCCTGAAGAAGCGCCTTGCACACCCCCTCCTCGGCAAAGGCGCCCAGCGCCCCTTCCAAAGCGTCGAATCCCACACCGGTTCCGGCGGTTACCCCACTGACCAAAGCCTGTTTGCCGAAAGAAAGAATCCCCTCTTCCAGCTCCACGTATCCGCTGGACACGTCCGCCACCGTGAACAGCGCATCATCGGCAAGGTTGAGCGCAGCGGCTACCCAGACATTGCCCGTGGCGGAAGCCGCAATACTCACCGCCAGATTCACGGCGTCCCGGGCGCTGGGCGCTTCGAACCAGCTGTCCGCCTCTCCGTCGTTGTCCGAATCATCATCCCACATGCGCAGGTTGTACCAGGGTACGGAGACCATGGACAAGCCTCGTGCCTGCCGAGCCTCGTTTCGGAAGTAGGCTTCCATGATCACCCCTAGCTCACCGTAACCGGGCTCCTGAACCAGCTCAGGAGCATTGTTGCGCATGATCGGTTCGTAGCCGATGTGATAGGGGAACAACCCGTCCACGTCATGAAAAATCCCTTCGTTTCTGTGGAATCCCCTGGATGCTTTGAATGAAGCGGTCCGGGCATCGAAGTAGTCTTTGAACTCGGCACTGATACCCTGCCAATCCCAGGCCGCCCGGTTATCTTCGGAACGGCCGAAGATCAGCTCCAGGTACCTCGATAGATTTTCCTGTGCCCGAACGGCAAGTTCCTGGATGTAATCACCGCTGCGGCCTTCCAGAGACGCCCGGCTCAGATCCACCCCGGCATTGAAGTCGGGGGCAACAAAGTAGCGATACGCCGGCACTGTCTGTTTTTCGTCCTCCAGACCACCAAACAGGGTATTGTCGATTACCGATGAACGGCTGAATCGGGAACCGCTTTTACGGTAGCCGCTTCCCCGCATCAGGTCGAACAGTTTGTCCGCCATGCTGCGGTTGGCCTCGGCGATCCGGTCATGAATGGCTCCCTCGGCATCTTCGATGTACACCCGCATCTGCAGGGCCGTAACCAGGCTTATGCGGCTGAAAATCTCCTCCCCGATCTCTTCGGCCGATTGTTTGGCCAACATGTCGGCCGTGCCGGTCGCATGGATTGCCGGCAGATGGATTGCCCGGGCTAAAGGCTGGAAGTCGGTGGAGAGGTCACCGGAAAGGGCATTTCGCAGTTGGTCCGTGAGCCGCGGCCCCGGAAAGGCTCTTTCGACCACGGTAGCCAACTCCGGTACTTGTGTGACCATCTCCGGGATAGTGATGGTCTGGATTTCCCCGATCAAACGGTCCGTATCCAGATTCAGCTGCTGCGCCACGGACTGAGCAGCGGCGGATACGGCGTTTTCGGTGCTCTGGAGGACCCACTGTTCGCGATTGCGGCAAAACAGGTTGTACCGCCCATCCCACATCCGCTGCTTCTCGTCGTATTCTTTCGTGAACTCCCGAAGCCAGCGATCGTGGCTTTCGCTGATCTGCTTTGCCCCGGTGCTCCACTCCTCCAGCCCCGCGGACAGCAAATCACCGACATTCGTTTCCCAGAGGATGCGCCGGTCGTGGATTTGGCGAAACTGGAGCTGAAGATCCTGTTGAGCCCGGTCTTGAAGGAGGTGCAGGCGATGCTCCAGCAATCCGTGTAGAGCGCCGGCAATTTCCGACAACTGGCCGTACCCGCCTTCCGGGGTCGAGGGTCGAATCAGCCGGGCATAACGCAGCTCTGCGTCCCGGAAGGCATCCTCGCTGAAGGCGGGATTCGAGAACAGCTTGGAGACGGCTTCGGTCAGCGCCCGCTCGTCGCTCTGCGGATCGTAGAGACAGCGCAGGTACGTTTCCAGCTTCGCATCGTGTTCGCCAGACAGGGTAGCCACCACCTCAGAGATCGCCGTCCTGTGCTGCTGGAGGTCATCCTCCAACACTGAATCGATCCCCCTCAGCGCTGCCGGATTGTCAATCCGCAGTGCCGGGTCAAGACAGTCGAAAGCTTCAGCGAGTAGCCGCGATAGTGGTTCCTCTACGGAAACGAGCTTTTCCAGGGCGGAGAGGAAGGTTTGCCGGTCCGTGCCTTGATCCTCGCTCCGGGCTGTAAGGAACTCGAGCTTGTGGATCCAGTCGAGCAGATCCGTTTGCAGCCCGCAGCTCTGCTCTATCACGGCGGCGATTGCTCCCCGTTCCTCCGCACCGCCGCCCTGAAGTGGGGCGATTTTCTTGCGCAGTGATGCGATCTGATCGGCCTTCCGCCATTTGAATCGCCACCACTCGGTTTCCCACACGTGCTGCAGTCTCTTCGCCTTGTCCTCAATATACCAGTAGGCAAGGTCCGTGAGATCATCCCGGAGGAAGTCGGTGCCGGGAGTAAAATGCCCGGAGACGAGCATGGCTTTGAAGTAGGCGTACAGGCGGCTCGTTTCGGCCTCCGATCGTACCTCCCGATAGGCTTGAGCGGCTTGCTTGGCCAGGTAATCTTCCGGGAGCAGTTTGTAATCGGGGTATACCAGAACGAAATCGAAGAGCTGCCAGTTCTGGAACCATACCACCTTTATTACCGGTCCCAGCTCCAGATACTCCTCGACTAGAACAGAGACATTTGGGTTGCGCAGGATCGGGAGATCGATCTCGGAGCGTCCTGCAAGGTCGAGATCGTTCTGAACCTCTGCATCGTAGTAGTAGGCCATTCCGAAGCTGCGCAAGGCTGCCTCACAGCCCCCCTCCAGTTCGGCCATCGCCGCAAGCCAAATCGTGACATCTCTGGAGAATCTCTCCGACAGCTCCTCCGTTTCCCCGGAAAAGTACGTCTCGAGCGCGTCGGCGAAATCAGCATCCGTGACCGCCGAGAAATCGGTGAGCCTGTCGATGCCGAGATCCCCCATGGGAGCCGTATAGCCGACTGCCGGCAGGACGTCGAACATTTCCCCAATGGCCGTTTCCAACGCGGTGGTATTGGCTGCAAGAGCGGCTTCAATTTCGGCGACCGATACCTCCAGTGATTCGCGAGCTTGAAGAAGAAGCTGCCGCGCATTGAGCAGGTCAAGCTCCCTGTCCTTCAGCTCGAGGTACTCCGGGTCGAGTCGCGTCGAGGGCTCCAGCCGGCGAAGCATCTCCAGGGCTGTAGAGATCCGTCGGTAGGCTTCCCGCTGTTGGGCGGCGATGCTCTCGGGGATGTCATCATCGGCAGCCGAATCCATCTGTTCGGCCAGGTAGAGCAGCTCCGATTCAAGTCGAGCGATCTCCCGCTCGAGTTCGTTTTCCGGGCATAGGCCGGCGCCGAATGCCCGGATCTGCCCTTCCAGAGCAAGGAGGGCGGCTTCAGCTTCGGCAAGAGCTTGTCGGCTCTGCCCGAGCACACCCCCGTCTCCGTTTTCTCCCTGCCAATAGATCAGTTCTTCCCGCAGCAGCTGCAGAGTGTCCAGGCGGTCCGGGCTGCCCGTCTCTTCAACTGCGAAAATTTCATTTTGGAGACGCTCTACGTTTATTTCGCTTATCTCGATGATGTCGATGTGTTGGCTGTAGAGGGAGAGCAAGATTCCCAATTCCTGATCCAGCTGATCTATCTGTACTTTGGATTCTGCGGCCAGCTCTCCGGTCTGCTGTTCGTACTGGAGGAGGAGCTCGGATTCCGCTCGGTCCCAGGAAGACAGACCCGCCTCCAGGCGATCCTGCATGCTTTCGATCCAGAGTTCTCGAGCCTCCTCGAACTCCAGGTATGCTTGCTGCCAGGCCTGTTCGGTTTCAGTGTAGAGGCCGCGAGCTTCCTCCTCCCAGCGGATCCGTTCCCGGAGCAGACTCTGCTCCGCCCGATTCCAGGCCTCGATTCCCCGTTCAAACGCCCGGGAGAAATCCTCCCGCCAGGTCCGCGCATCCAGTGCGACCGGAAGCTGTTGATATTCCGAGCTTTTCAAGGTATCGGCTTCGGGCAGCGCATCGGAGGCTCGAAGCTCCGCGTTTGTCCGGGCGATCAGATTCTTGGCCAGTGAGTCAGCCTCTTCGAGTCCCCGGTCGCTCGTCTCAGCGCCGGCGTTCCCTTCCAGTCTGAGGCGAATGAACTGGCTCTCCGCCTGGCGATACAGGCGTTCAAACTCTCGATGCACCTCCGCCGTGTACTCGCTCAAGCTAGACGTGGCCACGGTTTTCAGCTCGGGGCAGTCGAGGCGATCCAGATCTGCCAGCAGCTCCTGGTAAACGACCTGGACCTCCCGCTCCCACTGCTGGAAAAGCTCCTCCATGCATGTTCCCAGCTGTGCCTGCCAGCTCGAGAAGTCCGCTTCGGACCCCGCGCGTTCAAGCGCCAGGGGATTTCCCCGATCGTCTCGGAGGATCGTTCCCCCTTCCTCGGTGGCGAATAGATAGAGTTCATGTACCCTCTGGATTGCTTCGATGAACGCGCCCAGCTCGGGTCGGGGCACGCTCTGCAGCCACCCGTCTTGGATCCAGCGCAGCAGCCGTCGTTGCTCCCATTCGGGAACATCCGCCGTCAACCACGCCGAAGGCTGCAGGTCCAGCGAATATGGAGGAAGCTCCGGTTCAGCCGGCTGACCGACATGCAACAGCTCCGGGAAGGTTTGTGTTTCAGGGAATTGACTGAACGGCTCTGGCTCGTCAGAAGCGGCTAGGCACGGGAGGAACAGCAGGAGCAGAAGCCCGAAACCAACAGCAATCGTAGGTTTCATGCTCCACGTCTCTTTTTATGGTGAGCATAATCATAAACCGGAGAGGGAGAGTTGACAAATTTATTTCTGAAATTTCTCGAGTTTTTTCGCTATTCGAATACAGGTAGCGCGCAGAAAGAGCTCCGGCTTGGGAACCGGCAGATGACTTGCGGCTATTCTGCTGGTTTTTGACGAATCCAGGATTTTTTTTCGGGAGCTCTTTTGGCCTCCTCGAATTCGACGAGTCCCTGCTCGGCCATCAATCTCATGAGCTGCAGAACGTAGTCTCTGGAGATACCTAGCTTCTTGGCGAAAAAATCACAGTTGAGCTTGGCATTCCCCTGGTCCTTCATCGCCTCGAGCATTCTGGCCTGGTAGCGCTGTCTGGTTTCTTTGTTCAATTCCATGGTGAATCCTCCCTATATCGTTATTCTTTATCCTATCACAGAATGCCGAGAATACGAACCCACCCGAGAGACCGGGGGGGGGAGCGGATGCCGGGGGCAGGGATCCAGCGGTTCTCCGCCACGATCCGCCACGGGATTGTCACGAGCACCGTAGTCCGGTACAGTCAGAGCGTCATGCCCAAGATCGATCTGCTCGAAATGATCGACATCTCCAAGAGCTTTCACAGGACCCGAGCGAATCAGCGGGTGAATCTGCGCATTGGTTCGGGGGAGATCCTGGGATTGCTCGGGGAGAACGGGGCGGGAAAAACCACCCTGATGAACATTCTTTACGGATTGATCGCCCCGGACTCGGGGGAGATCCGCATCAACGGGCAAGCGGTGAGGATCGAAAGCCCCCGGGATGCGATCGAATTAGGCATCGGCATGGTCCATCAGCATTTCATGCTCATCGAGAACCACACGGTTGCGGAGAACATCGCCCTGGGATTGAGTGATGCTCCCTTCCTCTCCCCTTCCCGGCATGTAGCGCGCAGGCTGGTGGAGTTCGGGGAGCGTTTCGGGTTGAAGATAAACCCCCAGGAACGGATCTGGCAGCTGTCCGCCGGGGAGCAGCAGCGCGTGGAGATTGTCAAGGCTCTGGTCAAGGGGGCGGATCTGTTGATTCTGGACGAGCCGACCTCCGTCCTCACTCCCCAGGAAACCGAGCAGCTCTTTGTGATCCTGCGCCGCATGAGTGAGGAGGGGCACTCGGTGATTTTCATCAGCCACAAGCTGGAGGAGATCCTCTCCATCTGTCACCGCGTTCTGGTCCTGCGCAAGGGGGAGGTTGCGGGGAAGGCGGAGACCAAAGACGTGGACAAACGGGAGCTGGCCCGCATGATGGTAGGCCGGGAGATCATCTTCCGGATCGAACGGCCGGAGCTCGAACGGGGAGAGCTGGTCCTGGATGTGAGGGAGCTGGTCGTTCCGGGAGACCGGCAGCGGATGGCCGTACGGGGCGTCGGCTTCCAGGTCTTCCGCAACGAGATCTTCGGCATAGCGGGGGTTTCGGGAAACGGGCAGCGGGAGCTGGTCGAGGCTGTCACCGGGTTACGCAAGGCGAGCCAAGGGGCGGTCCTGCTCGGCGGGCAGAACATCACCAATGCCAACGCCCGGGTTGTGGCCAGCCGGGGCATTTCCCACGTGCCGGAAGAGCGGATTCGCTTCGGCGTCGTGCCCAATCTGTTCGTGTACGAGAATGCGGTCTTGAAGCAGCATCGTCAGCGATTGTTCTCCCGGGTTCTGTTTCTCAATTTCGGCAGCATCCGCAAGTACGCCTCGACGATCATCGAGCGATTCAACGTGAGCGTTCCGACCATAGATACCCCGGTCAAGAATCTGTCCGGGGGCAACATTCAGAAGCTGATCCTGGGACGGGAGATCTCCGGTCAGCCGGCCCTGCTGGTCGCGGCCCACCCTACCTACGGCCTCGATGTCGGCGCCACCGAGTACATTCGGCAGCAGCTTCTGGAAAAGAGGGGAGAGGGCCTGGCGGTGCTCCTTGTTTCAGAGGATCTGGAGGAAATCTTCGAGCTCTGCGACCGGATTGCGGTGATGTATGAGGGCAGGTTCATGGGGATCGTGTCTACGGCTCAGGCGACCATGGAGAATATCGGGCTGATGATGGCAGGCTCCATGCCCGAGGGAGCGGGTGCAGGAGCCGGCGCCGTGCCCGGCGGAGCGGGCCCATTGACCAGCGGAGCGGCGGGAGATCAGGAGTGAGAATCTCGATCCGTCTGCAGCCCCGACACGAGGCCTCTGCCGGCCGTCAGATCGTCGTGCTGCTGCTCTCTCTGCTGGTCGGATTTGTCGCGGTTGGGGTCGTATTCGCGGTCAAAGGGGTGAATCCTCTCTACGCCCTTTGGAAGATCCTGGCCGGATCCTTCGGCAGCCTCTATGGGATCTCGGAAACCATAACCAAGGCGATTCCCCTGATCCTCATCGGATCCGGGCTGACCCTGGCCTTTCGGGCCAAATTCTGGAATATCGGGGCGGAGAGCCAGCTGCTGATGGGGGCTATTTTCGCGACCTGGATCGGGCTGAATCTGGGACCGCGGCTGCCCGGCTGGATGGTGATCCCACTGATGTTCCTGGTCGGTTTTCTGGGTGGTGCGATTTGGGGCGCGCTCCCCGCCCTGTTCAAAGTGCGATTCGGGGTCAATGAGGTCATCTCCACGCTGATGCTCAACTACGTAGCCGCGGAGTTTCTGAACTTGCTCATCGTGGGACCGTGGAAGGGAATCACCCAGCAGGGTTTTCCCTACACCGACGATCTGCCCCCCTCGGCCACACTGTCCGTGATCCCGGGAACCCGCATCCACTACCTGACCCTGCTCATCGCTTTGGCCTGTGCCGTCATCCTCTTCTTCCTGGTCCATTCTACGAAATTCGGCTACGAGCTGCGGGTAGTCGGGGAGAATCCCGAGGCGGCCCGCTACGCCGGCATCGACTTTTTCCGCACCACCGTCACGCTGATGGTGATCAGCGGCGGAGTGGCCGGGCTCGCCGGGGTGGGAGAGACGGCCGGGATCCATCATCATCTGACCTATCCGGGGGTCATCTCCGCCGGCTACGGTTTTACCGCAATTATCGTAGCCTGGCTGGCCAAGCTGAACCCGCTGGCTTCGATCGTCTCCGCCCTGTTTTTTGCGGGGATTCTGGTCGGAGGGGACGCCATCCAGATTTCCCTGGGGCTGCCCGCGGCCACGGTTCACGTATTCAATGGAGTGCTGCTGTTTTTTCTGATCATGGGGGACGCCTTCGTAAACAAACGCCTTGTCGTTTCTCTGGTGAGGAGGGGATAGAGGATGGGAAGCATGATCATCTCCACATTGATCCGCACTCTACTCGCCGGAACCCCCCTTCTGCTGGGAACCCTCGGAGAGATCGTCACCGAGCGATCCGGGGTGCTGAACCTGGGCGTTGAGGGCATGATGGCCATCGGGGCCATGACCGCCTTCACCGTGACCATGACCACGGGAAGTCCTTGGCTGGGCCTGCTGGCCGCGGTTGCCGCCGGCACGCTGGCCGCGGGGATTCATGCCTTCGTGTCCATAACGCTCAAGGCCAATCAGGTGGTCTCCGGACTGGCTCTGACCATGCTGGGCCTGGGGGTCAGCGGCCTGTTCGGCAGGCCCTTTATCGGACGCCCCCTCCCCAGCAAGCTGAGCACGCTGTCGATCCCGGGTCTGGCGGATATCCCGGTGGCGGGACGCATCCTCTTCTCCCAGGATCCGCTGTTCTACCTGGCTGTCATTCTGGGGATCCTGCTCTGGTTTCTGCTGACCCGTACCCGCTGGGGCATCGAGATCCGTTCGGTCGGTGAAAACCCGGCGGCCGCGGAAGTGCAGGGAATCAATGTGGCCAGGATCCGCTATCTCTGCGTTCTTCTTGGGGGCGCCCTGGCCGGCATGGCCGGAGCTCACCTGTCCCTGGTGTACAGCAAGTCCTGGACCGAGGGGCTTACCGGCGGCCGCGGCTGGATCGTGATCGCCCTCACCATATTTGCCCTCTGGAATCCGCTGCGGGCCTTCCTGGGCGCCTTTCTGTTCGGCTGCATCTTCGTGCTGCAGTATCTGCTGCAGCCGATCGGCGTGCCTCCGAACCTCCTGGCCATGATGCCCTACCTGGCCACTCTGGCCGTTCTTCTGGGCGGGGGACTGCGCAAGGACCACCGCCGCCTGCTGGCCCCGGCAAAACTGGGAGAGGCGTACACCAAAGGGGAGAGCTGAGGATGAGCGACCCTCCGCACCTGGAACCGGGAGCCCTCGCTTCCACCACGACTTCGTCGATCCCTCGGATATCCCCGCCGTCTGGCTGTCACTGGAGCGGGA
>CAZPQC010000125.1:0-11065 GCA_964588525.1 uncultured Spirochaetaceae bacterium | reverse complement strand
TTGTGCCACTTTTAGGAGATTGGCGCTCCACCTGCAACCCTTGGTCCAACAAAACCTCAGTCGAATCCGGTGCACCCCCTCGATCGATCACAAAAAAATCAATAATCCTTGTATCGAAGAGCCCGTTCGGCATCACGTTTCAGATCGCGGTGCTTGATATCCTGGCGCTTGTCAACCACCCGTTTGCCCCGACAGATGCCGAGCTCCAGCTTTACGATACCCTTTTTAAGATAAAACGAGAGGGGGATCAGGGTCAAGCCGCGTTCGTTGACCTTTCTGGACAGACGTTTGATCTCCTGTCTGTGGACCAGTAGCTTGCGGGTGCGGTCCGGTTCGTGGTTGTAGATGTTGCCGAACTTATACGGGGTGATATGAAGCCCTACCAGCCACAGCTCGCCGTTGTCGATCTTTGCGTAGGCGTCGCTGAAGGAGAAGCTCCGTTCCTTCATGGATTTCACCTCGGTCCCGCGCAGCTCGATCCCGCACTCCAGGGTGTCCTGGACGGCGTAGTTGTATCGGGCTTTTCTGTTTACGGCGAGGGTTTTTTTCCCGGGTTTTCCGGATTGAGAGGAATCGCTCAAGGAGCGTACCTCGACAGGATAACCCGGAAACCGAGGTAGGGGGTGCACCAGTCGGGGGGCTGAGAGCCTCTTGTGGATACTTTGATCAGCTCCTGCTCGTTGGCCCATGACCCTCCCCGGATCACCTTCTCCACGCCCAGGGCCAGCTCTTGGCTCGAGTCGAAGTTGTTATTTTCAGGGTTCAACGAGCTGAACAGGTACTTAACAGGAGAGTACCAATCCAGGCACCACTCCCAAACATTACCTGTCATGTCCTGCAGTCCATACCCATTTCGCGGGGAACCGCCGACCGGGGAGGGGCCTTCGATACCTGGAGAGAAAAAGTGATCTTGCATCGATGGCCGGCCCGTGGGGTAATCCGCCCCGACCAGGCCGCCCCGAGCCGCCCACTCCCACTCCGACTCGAAAGGAAGCCGTGATGGGTAGTCCGAATACGCCGGAGGCAGCTTGGAGGTCAGCCATTGGCAGAATGCCCGGGCGGCGAAAAAAGAGACGCTGGTAACGGGCAGCTCTTCCCAATCCGGCTGGTCTATCGTGTTCTGCCAGTCTAAAAGATACTGCTCATCCACAAGTCCCCGCTCGATAAGTGACGGTTTGTTCGCGAGAGCCCATTCGGGATTTTCCTCGAGAAAGGTTTTAAATACCCTGTTCGTCACTTCGCTTTCGCTCATGAAAAAAGCGGGAACAGAGACGGGGTGGGGGAGCTGCACTGAGGCGAATCCGTCTTCACCATCTCCCTGAAGCAACTCTCCCCCCGGAACATTCACGAAGCGCAATCCTTGAACAATGATTGAACTGCCGCCGGTGGACGGCTGGACGATCCGAGCCTGCGTTCGAAGTTGATTGTAGCGCGTACGGTAGCCAGCCAGTACATCTGTGAACCACGGGGTGTCCACCACGCGTTGGGCTGCCTCATCCTGGAGCACGACGGCCAACCAAAAAGGAAAATTCTCATACTTTTGATTAAGTTGTACTATTTTATTTACAGTTGAAATAAGACTGGTCGGGGTCATGATTCCTGTGTTGGCCTCGACCGAGCTCAGGGCATACAAATAGCTGTGCAGCTGTAAAGAATTTGTAATAAAATACTTTGCTTTGTCCACAAAATAATACAAATCTTTGATTCCAGAGGGAGAATTGTTGCCGCCCCAGACCGTTTCCACGAGAATTTCGGGAATGTGAGGATTTGCAGCAAAATCCTCTATCCCTTCCCTAACCAAAGCCTCCGGATCAGCGAGCACTAAATCGACATTCAGAACACGACGAGGACGCACGAAAAGAGTGCCGAACACCGGGCCTCGAAATACGTCCTCGAGGACCACTGAATCAAAGTAGGGTTTGCTGATCGTAACTGTATGGTTTCCCTGTTTGACAAGCACCTCACAGGGGGATGAGCCTACATACAGGTCATCGACTCTGACGGACGCGCCGGGTGGAAAAGTCGTAACTCGCAGGTACTCACCTTTGTCGCGTAAGCCTTTGAAAAAGAGAAACATGAACAGAATGAACAGAATCAACAGGGCGTAGAGTATTGTCAAATAGAGCCCCGGGGATAAACCGAGAAACGGCTTTAGAACAACTTCGTTCCGCTCCTCTCGGGCATCTGGAGGATGTGGTTTTCGTCTGATCGGTTTCCGCTTCTTCTTAGCCATAGCTCGGAGAATTATAGGAGGGGCAAGTTGCCTTGTCAATCGGAGAGGATTCGTGATACTAATTACGAGAACCTGTGCCGATTCTACAAGTTGTCTATCGGAGAGCTGGATAGTGGATTTTTACGATTGGGGTGTAAAAGTACAGCGTACGACCGAACGCTTTCTCACCTGGCGGAAACGGCGGAGGCTGGTAAAAAAAGAACGCCAGAAACAGAAAAATGTGATTCTCGATTGGCTGGAAGCGATCGGGTCAGCAGTGCTCATCGTGCTTCTGATCAACCAGTTCTTTCTCCAAGCCTACCAGATTCCCTCGCAATCCATGGTTTCCACCCTGGAGATCGGAGATAGGATCTTCGTAAACAAACTGATCTACGGGCCCGAGCTGGTTCCGGGCATGATGAAGCTGCCCAGTCCACGGAAGCCCCGCCGCGCGGAGATAATCATCTTCGAGAATCCCTCCTATATTCCGATCGGTCCGATGATGGATATTCTGCAGCGGGTGATCTACATGGTAACCCTCTCCCTGGTTGATATCGACAGGGACGAGTTCGGCAATCCCAAGCACCACTTCCTGATCAAGCGGGCCGTGGGTATGCCCGGGGACCGCCTGCGATTGAATCAGGGAAATGTCGAGTTCCTCCTCCCAGGAGAAGCGGATTGGATACCGGAGCAAGAGCTCAAAGAGACTCTGGGTTTTAACTACGAAATCCGCAGAATGTTCTCTCCCTCCGAATATGGGTTCTTCGAAAAGGCCGGGATCGGTCTGGCATTGCTGGACAGTGGTTTGAATCCAACCGAAGATCAGGAAAGTGCGATCAATCGGTACTTTAGGACTTCAAAAGGTGAAGACGGCAACGTTTCCTGGCACCAACAGAGTCTGATCGACAACGTTGCCGTGGAAAAATGGCGATACAAAACTCTCTACGCATTAAAACCGTACAGTCACCTCTTTCAGAGCCAGTGGCGCCTGCTCGAACGGGGATGGTACGTACCCGAGGACAGGATCTTTCCCATGGGGGATAACCGGGATGACTCCCGGGATGCCCGCTACTTCGGGCCTGTTCGCATGGAAAAAGTGCTGGGTCGGGCGCTTTTCCGCTACTGGCCGATTACCCGGCTCGGCGGCTTCCGTTGATGTATTCGACCTACGAACGATACAGCTCTGGTTTCGCTGGCCGTATGGGCCGGGGACTCGTGCGAAAACTGCTGAAGCTGCTGCTCCTGACTCTGATCCTCTACCTCATCATCTCCAGTATGTTCCTGGCGACCTTCCAGGTGGAATCCTCCTCTATGGAACCGCTTCTGAAGGCCAAGGACCGTATCTTCGTGTCCCCCCTGATCTACGGAGCCAGATTTCTCTTTTTTTCGGCCAGGCTTCCACCCGTGCGGGAGCCCGCGCGAGGGGATATCGTTGTCATTCACTCCCCGATGTACGGCCGTCCGAGCGTGCCGCTATCCCTCATAGAACCTCTGATCCGCTTTTTCTCCTTCCAGCGAGGCAGTGCGGTCCGGGATGAATCGGGAAGACGAGTTCCCGCATATATGGTCAAGAGGATCGTGGCCGTCCCGGGCGACACGATCCAGATTTCCGGATTTACCGCCTATATTCGCCCGGAAGGCAGCAGCGCCTTTGTCGCCGAGAAGGAGTTGATTCCCGAGTCCTACGATGTCCTCCTCGAGTCTTTACCGCAGGGGTGGGCGAAAGAGTTTCCCTTTTCCGGTGAGCATCCCCCGCTGACGTTGGGAAAAGATCAGTACTTCCTGCTGGGAGACAACCGCCAGGGGTCCAGTGATTCCCGCTCCTGGGGACCGATCCCGCGGGATCAGATTTTGGGAAGGGTGCTGTACCGCTACTGGCCGCTGAGGCGCAGCGGCAGGTTATGAACGTTTCTCGATTTCGGCGGCTTGAAGGTCGCTCTCGCTGATCTCCCGCTTTTTCAGGAGACCATCTATGAACGCCTTGACCAGAGTGGGATCAAACTGGTGCCCGCTGTGGTTCAGCAGCTCCCGGGCTGCAGTAACTGGCGAGAGGGCTTTCCGATACGGTCTGTCACTTGTCATGGCGTGATACGCGTCGGCAATGGCGATGATTCGGGCATTCAGGGGTATCTCCTTGCCTTTCAGACCGTTCGGATACCCCGTCCCGTCGAAATGCTCCTGATGGGCCAGCACGATCCGGCTCACCTCCTTGTACGACTCATGACTTCCCAGAAGATTTGCCCCGAGTTCGGAGTGGGTCTTCATTACCGTCCATTCCTCCTCGGAGAGACTGGACTCTTTCAGTAGAATCCGGTCGGGGATACCGAGTTTTCCGATATCGTGGAGCAGCAGAGAATCCCGGAGAACCTGATCTACTTCCAGCCCTATCTCCTCGGCGATCATCGTTCCCAGGGCCAATACGTCCCGGGAATGCTTGGCTGTCTCGAAATCCCGGATTTCGATGGACTGGGAGAAGCTCATGCTCAGCTCCTCCATTCGAGTCTTCAGCTCCTCGGTGCGGGCAAGGGCGAGTTGGAACTTCCTCATAGTCAGAAGATTTTTAATCCGGGCATCCAGCTCCCGAATATTCACGGGTTTGGATAGATAGTCGTCTGCTCCCGTTTTTAAACCTTCGATCTTGGCATCCAGCTCGTGTTTGGCGGTGATGAGAATCACTGGAATATGCTTGGTATTCTCTTCCGATTTGACCTTGCTCACCAGCTCAAAGCCATCCATCCGCGGCATCATTACATCGGAAACGATGATGTCCGGGAGCTCGTTTCGAGCCCGATGCCAGCCGTCCAGTCCGTCCTCAGCGGTGAGAACACCGTGCCCGAAGTGTTTCAGCATCTTACTGATGTAGTTGCGCAGATCCGTGTTGTCCTCGACCAGCAGAACGTTGTGAGTCATTTCACCGCGAATCGTTTGCCCCTCGTCGGGTTCCTCTGTCGGCTCGAGGGGATACAGTTCTCTCTCGATCAACGCCAGATCATCCACCGAAACTTTCGCCAGATCCTCCTTGCGCCGTTTCAATTTTCTACGCTCCTCACCTCCGAAAGTAAGGCTCAACTTGCGCCGCTCATCCATTCTTCGTTCGAGGAACGCGACCGGAGCCAGCTTGTCCAGATTATCCGGAAGGTGAATCACGAAGCGGGTGCCCTTGCCCTCCTCACTGAAAACTTCGATCGAACCCTTCATCAGATCGATTGCTTCTTTGACTATCGTCAAACCCAGACCCGTTCCTTCGTATCTCCGAGTACTGGAGGTGTCCACCTGCTGGAATCTCTTGAAGATATGGGGCAGATGGTCCCGGGGGATGCCGATACCGGTGTCTTCCACATCGATCACGATGAATCCCTGTTTTTTCCCGGTTCGTAAGGTGATCGAGCCGCTCTCCGTGAACTTGATGGCATTGCGCAGCAGGTTCATGAGGATGCGCTCGAGCTTGTCGATGTCGAGATAAAGCGGCCGGATATTTGCTTCCCGCACGTAGCGGAGCTTGATCCCTTTTCGCTCGGTGACATCCTCGAACACCGCTATGATATCCCGAACTGTTTCGTCCAGATCAACCGGACCCAGCCGCAGCTCCATCTTTCCGGCTTCGAATTTGGAAAAATCGAGCATCTGGTTGATCATATCCAGGAGCTTGAGGCTGTTCCTGTACATCTGGCTGATCAGTCTGGCCTGTCCCGGCATCAACTCTCCCATATCACCCTGGTACAGACTCTGGATGGGGCTGATGACCGACGTAAGGGGGGTTCTGACCTCATGACTTACATTGGCGAAGAATTGGGACTTGAGAATGTCCAGTTTTTTCAATTCTTCGTTGGCTTGGGCCAGACTGTAGCGGGCGCTGAACTCCTTGAAACGAAGATTTGTGGCAAAATGAGAACTGAGAATAACAAGAATGATCGTAGACAGAAAGAAGAAGTTATTGTTGAGAAAGATGGCCAGATTATCAATCGATTGGAAAGCAACGATTGGTATTATATATGCTGCGTATGCAACAACACAGATAACAATTGTTCTGCGTAGATCCATTGGCAGAATTGCCAGAAATATGATCAAAACAAGGTTTACACCAGCATAGTAAGGACTTTGATACCCACCGACCCTGTGGACCATTAGAACGATCGATAAACAACATATAATATAGGCAAATACACCAAATTCTCTTGGATATGTTTTTCCAAATTTTGTATGCATCAGCCAAAAGACAGACATGCAAATGAGAATAACCGCTGCACGAATTATTAGAAACTCAAAATGGTGATCTGGATATACAAAATAGTCTAAAACACTATAAATCGGAAAAGCTATACTTGCAGCAACCGTACCGGTTTTCGTGTCGCCTATGGCTTTTTGCTTACTCTCTTTTTCGAATTCTTGTCTTAGGTTGGTTTGAATTTGAGGGCTTTCATTCATAGATCTATCTCCAACAGCTACCTTGTCGTTCTGTCAGTGATGATTCCTAGGGTAGGTAAATGGTAGATGAATCCGTAGTCGCGATCAAGGAGTCTTTGTTAATTTATGAGGTTTTGGCAGATTCGCCGAAAATAGGCGGCACGTTTTCTGTAGTTATCCCGGTTGTACACGTTGTGGTAGATTTCTAATAATCCATCTTCGAGCGCTTCAGGAGACAGGTTCTTGTGCCTGATTAACGCGTTCCATCCGGTGTATAACTGCCAATCATTGGATATGATCCTGTTTTCTTTTTCCAGACGCATTCGCAATCTGCTTCCGGGCAGAGGTGTAAGAATAGTAATTTGCGCTCCCAACAGATTATTCTCATTTATAAACTTTATAGTATTTTGAAAAACCGTGGAGTCATCGTAATCTAAACCCAATATAAATGATCCGTATATTCCAATCCCGTTTTCTTGGATTCTATTAATAGATTTTGTGTATTCATGGTACTGTGTTGCCTTCCATCGATTGACGTTCAGGCTAGTCAGATTCTCTGGATTGGTACTTTCAAATCCGATAAACAGAATTCTGCACCCACCCGCACGCAATTTTTTTAGTAGGGCAACATTTCGCGCGACCGATAGGTCGGACTGTGCATACCAGGTGAAATTCATGTCCTTGAACTGTTCGATAAGTTCGAAGGAAAAACTCTTGTTCAGAAACAAATTATCGTCAGCAAATCCTATTTGAGCGAACTTCCAACGATTTTTTACGTCGTTTATTTCTCTTATCACCTGAGCTGATGATTTGTGTTTGTATTTTTTCCCATAGATTTTAGAGGCAGCGCAAAATTCGCAGTCGTGAGGACAACCTCGAGAGGCAAACAACCAAACAACGGGATAAGTATATCGGTCAATAAGGTCGTATCTAGGGATTGGGGATTTTTGGAGGTTCACCGGAGCGAAATCCGTTTGTTTGTAGATTGTTTTCGGACTACCATTCTTGAAGTCACGAATAAATACCGGCCAGGTGTTTTCACCCTCACCAACAAAGACAGTATCTACATGTTCCATCGCTTCTTCGGGGAGTACGGTTGCATGGATCCCACCCATCACAACGTAGCGACCACGCTTCCGGAATTCATCGGCGATTTCATATGCTCGATTTGTCTGTTGTGTGATAGCCGTAATTCCTACGAGGTCACACGATTCGTTGAAGTTAATTGCTTCAATATTTTCATCGATAATCCGCAATTCCTCGTCTCCTGGTGTAGCGCCAGCGATGGTGGGAAGGGAAGCACCGATACCGCTCCAGTAATGCAGGATTGTCTGCATCTCCCGTGAGTTTTCGACATACTCCCCAAAATCACGTCTTTTAGAGAAAAAGGTACCGCCGGGTGAAATGAGGAGTATCTTCAACTTCGACTCACTAGATTTTTTCTTCACAGACTTTCACAATGAGGTCATAAAAATCACCAATAGTCTCGATGTTGAACACCTGTTCTTCGTCAATGTAAATGCTGAAACGCTTCTCGCATGAGGCTACGATCTCCATCGCCATCAGGCTGTCAATACCAAGTTCCTCTCGAACACGAACTTCATCGCTCAACTCTGAGATGTTGATACGAGTGATTTGTGAAACGATCTTCTTTATTTCCGTAATTGTCTCGTCTTTGTTCACCTTTTTCCGTTTTCAGTGTTAATTCGCCACACCTTTTTTTATAGCTGTCTACGGTACTCGAATGATATATTCTTGGGAATCTTGTAGCTGGCAATTTTTCTTGTCAACTCTCGTTTCATTATATCTATAACATTTGGATGTCGGTTGGAGCCGCTATCTCCTACTACTGCAGACACTCTACCTTTTTCGAAAGTCACGTGAGCTTCATGTATGCTTGGAATTGAGAGTAACGCTCTCCGCACCTCCTCTAAATCTACCATGTTGCCGTTGACTTTTCTGGTGTTTTTTCGCTCCCGCAGGAAAACGAGGTGGCCGTTGTCGATGCGACCGATATCACCGGTTCGAAACCAACCGTCACGGAAGGCAGACTTGGTTTCCGCAGGCCGGTTCAGATATCCCCGAGCCATTCCTTCCGTTTCGAACAGGATTTCCCCGAAACCCTCCGCAGAGGGTTGGTCGATCCGCACCCGAACTCCGTTGCAGATCGGTCCCACCGTCCCCACACGGTTGTGATTCGCCGAGTTCCGGCTTACGGGGGTGAATTCCGTCAAACCGTAGCCATGCGCCAGGTAGACGCCGAAATCTTTGTGAATGTTGTGGTACAGCTCGTCGGAGAGACGGCTGCCGCCGGAGAAAAGCAGCTGAAGGGAGCTGAGATCGAGGGCTATGCCCCTGCATTTCCACAGCAATTCGTAGATCTCCGGAACGGCAGTCATGTAGTTGACCCTATAGCGATCGATGTACTCGAAGATCAAACGGGGATGCAATGTACTTACAACCAGGGCGGTAATGCGGTACAGCAGGCAGAGAAACAGACCGCAGACCATCGGGAAAATGTGTGTGAGAGGTAGGAGAATCATCATGACGTCTCCCGGTCTACCGGCGAGCTCGTCCTGCACCACCCGTGCCCCGTGCAGGTATTGCTGTTCCGGCAGCAGGGCACCCAAAGGGTATCCGTAGCCGCGATAGGTGTAGTTGATGGAAACCGTGTCATTCCCGAGATCGACGGGCGGATCCACCGGAAACGCAGCTTTTTTGAGACTAAACTCCCCGCTGTCCCGGGCAATGATTGCAGACCGTTGGCAGAACTGATCGACAACAGCGAGATGAGAACTCTCGCAAACAACAGCCTGAGGCCGGGTGTTGTGGAATATCTCCTCCAGCTCCATGTACCGGTACTCCGGTTTAACCGGAGCCGGTACCGCCTTCACGTTCAGGAGCGCGAGAAAAGCAACGACAAAATCGACCGAGTTCTCCAAAATCAGGAGAACCGGACTTTTTTCCTTGATCCCCCATTCACCCAAAGCCCGAGAAAGCTCATCGATTCTGCGCAGCAACTCATCCGCCGAAAGCGTCAGGGAGGCCCCGTGCCGGCGTGGTTCGATAAGGACGGGATGACGGCCCCACGAGGATAGATTGCTGAAAACCTCGTTGATAATCTGCATTCAGTACTCGAAACCTCTTCTTCTCGGAGGGTTGATTACTGGTCAGATCTTTTGCCGGTTGCGATGACTGCCTGTGCCGGATCTCCTAAAGAACGGTAGGTTTGTATATCGACGAATCCTGCGGCTTCAAACATTGCCGCCAACTCCTCTTCTGCGTAAAACCGGAAATAGCCGTCTTCCTCCAAGGTGAACAGGGCGGCGGCTTCGTTCAGCATGGCTCGGGCAGCGGCCAGATTGTCCTCCCGCTCTTCCCCGGCTGCAGACGTCGGATTCGAACTCTGCACCGCGTTGATGTAGTCGGTAAACAGGGTCGAGATATCACTGTCCGGCTTCATCGATGAGACCAGCAACAATCCTCCCGGTCTTAGCATCCGATAAAAATCCTGGAGGATCAAGTCCGGATTGTACACGTAGGAGATGAATAGACTGGCGGCGATTTTGTCGAAATATCGGTCGGGAAACGATGGCCGGCTGTAATGGGCGACTTTTCCAAAATTCAGCATATCAAAACGGAGATCCTGGCAACTTAATCTTTCGTAGAGTTCAGGCGGAACAGGACGGTTTAAACCGCTGCCTCGCCCTGCCAGATCTTCGGCCGTGAGTTTCTGTTTGAGGAAACGGGCGGCTCTGTTCAAATCCATCACGGCGCTGCGATGCCCGTCTTTGAGCGTATCTTCCAGAAAGCGCCGTTTTTCCTCGGTCATATCGCAGCCGTGTATGATTTCGATCAACTCCAGGGAATTTTTTTGTTTCAGCAGATCGACCGTTGTATTCCGGAGTCCCGCTATGCGGTTGCGCAGGAAATCGAAACCAAGATGCGGGTTTTCGATCAGCTTTTTCACGGGAAGGAGTCGGTTCGGTTCCAAATCGGCTCTGATCAACCGCAGCGAGTGGTTTTTCAGCCGGGGATGCCGTTTGCACAGGTTGTCCCACTTCAGTCGTGTTTTTGCCAGTGCGTCCTCGACCAGATCCACGGCAACGATCTCCACCGGTTCGGCAGCCGCCTCAGATGGGAGCAGACGCTGGAGCATCACCTCGATCAGCAGTCCCGTGCCGCACCCCATATCGGCAATACGCTCCGCGGCACCGGGGTTCAGCAATTTCGCCTCCAGATCCAGGAAACGACGGAATCCCTCGATATTCCTGTAGAAATCATAGCCCAGACTGTTGCGTCCGATACCGAGCAGATAGTTCTTCCAATACTGCTCCCTATCGAGGTCCTTGGTGAAGCCGAGACGCTCGCGCTCGCAGGCGATCAGGCGCACCATCTCTTCCTTGTCCGGGCTGATGACATCCAGGGATTCACCGTAAAGCTGCTCGT
>CAZPQC010000124.1:0-11258 GCA_964588525.1 uncultured Spirochaetaceae bacterium | reverse complement strand
TCAAGAAGATCAACGGAAGGCTTTTTCCCTTTGGCTTTCTCACCATGCTATGGGGTTTGAAGAAGACCGATCGCTTCCGCCACATCCTAATGGGCGTGCTCGAGGAATATCGGAACAGAGGGATAGAGATCGCTTTCTACACAAACATCGTGGAAAACGCCAGGAAGTACGGATACCGGGAAGTGGAAATGTCTAATATCGTGGAGACGAACTACTCGATGCGCAATTCTTTGAAGCATTTTCCGGTTAGGCTCTACAAGACCTATCGAATTTACGAAAAGGATATCGTATCCGATGGAAAGTGACGAAATGCAGGAGCAGGTGGAACTGATTCGGCAGGCCTTTGAGTACGTCCAGCTGTTCAAAGGAAAGACAATCGTTATAAAAGTCGACGGTTCGGTGATGAATCATCCGTTCCTCCCCCTGCTCGTGAAAGACCTGGTTCTCCTGCACCGGCAGGGTATTCAAATTCTTCTGGTTCCCGGAGCCAAAGAACGGATCGACGATGTCCTGCGGCGCTACAATATTCCCTGGCAGAGCATAGAGGGGGTGCGAATTTCCACTCCGGAGGCGATTCCCTTCATCAAGATGGCTGCCTTTGACGTTTCCAACCGATTGATGACCCTGCTGGCGGAGAATAATGCCAGCGCCATTATCGGCAATTGGGTACGAGCCAGGAGTTTGGGCGTGATCAAAGGAGTCGACTATCAGGACACAGGTACCGTGGAAAAGATCAACGTGGAACTGGTGCGCAAGGCGTTGGCAGACGGGCTGATCCCGATCTTTCCCAATATCGGCTGGAGCAGCAGCGGAAAGCCTTACAACATCTCATCCAACGAATTGGCCTACCTCCTGGCCAGGATCCTGAAGGCGGAGAAGTTATTCTACATATCCCGACACATGGGGGTCAGCGTGAAGGACTACAAACTGCCGGAGGGTGTGCCTCTATCCTCAGAGGGAGTCGCAACGCACCTCAGCGTGGATCAGGCGAACAGTTTTCTCAGTTTGAACGGCGAAAAGCAGCGGGATGAGATAGTGGAGTTGATTCGTTTGGGTTGTAAAGCCTGCTCCGAAGGCGTAGCCCGCGTCCATATCGTCAACGGAGAGAATGAGGGAGTCATTCTGAAGGAGATCTTTTCCAGCCGGGGCTGCGGCACCATGATCTACACGAACGAGCATGAAAACATCCGCCCAATGCAACTCGCCGATATCCCGGAAGTTCTGCGCATCATGAGCCCCTATGTGGAGGAGGAGATCCTGCTGCCCAGAGGCGAGCAGGATCTGGTAGAGCAGCTGGACCATTTCGTCGTGTACGAAGTGGACGGGATAATTCACGCCTGCGGGGCCATGATTCCCTCGGTGGAGGCAAAGGGGAGGGGAGAGATCGCCGCAATTACCGTGGATCGTACCTACAAAGGATTCGGAATAGGGAAGAGGATCCTCTCCTATCTGGTAGACAGAGCCCGGAGCTCCGGCATCAAGCATCTCCATATACTGACCACTCAGACCGCAGACTGGTTTCTGCAATTCGGCTTCGCAGAAGGCGGAGTGAAGGATCTACCGGAGGACAAACGCCGAGACTACAACAGATTGCGGAACTCCCGGGTTCTGCTCCTCGATTTGAAACAATTTCGGATCACCCCTTGAAACGATCCGTGGGATGTCCCGCGCACTGACTTCCGATCGAGTACCAAGCTGAACCGCCGCATCGTCTTCACCAGCCAAGAAACGAAAGCCCAACTCGTAAAAGCCGCTATAGAGAACAGGCAGGCGATAGGGAACCAATCCCCCCAGCGCGTATAGAGGGTGAACCGCTTTTTCGGAAGCGGAACGCGGGCGATCACGTATCCTTCGCTGTACGGCTCCGGTGCTCCCGGCTGGATCTGTCCGGCAGCGTCGATGTACACGGTGTAACCGGATGAGGTGGTCCGAAGCACCGGCCGCTGGTTTTCTACGGCACGAAACAGAGAGAGAATGCCGTGCTGACGGCCCTCAACCGGGGAGAGCGACCAATAGTCGTTGCTCATGTTCAGAATCACGTCCACGTCCTGTGCGACAAAGCGGCGCACATGATCGGAAAACACGTCCTCGAAGCAGATCGGGGTGGCTATGCGCATTTTCTCGTGCTGATACACGTGCCTGTCCGTGCCGACGCCCCAATTGGAAATGTCGTACTTCTGAAACGTTTCGTACAACCCGGAGTATTTCTCCTTATCCAGAGGGAAGTATTCGGAGAAGGGCACCAGATTGATCTTGTGGTAGAAGCCGTTGATCCGCCCCTCCCTGTCGAGCAGCACGGAGGAGTTGAAGTTGCGCCGGATGGGATCCCCTTCCGGATTGAGGACCATTTTGTGATCCTGCGTACCGGTCATCAACCAGGTACCCAGACCTTTCTGGTAGTCAAGCAGCTCCCGCACAACCCGTCCCCAGTAGGATTTCTCCCTTTCCGGTGCCGACCACCAGCGGATATCCAGTATAAACCCCCCTTCGGGCCAGGCCACCAGATCGGGCGTGGTCGGCAGTTCCAGCAGTGCCCGATCGGTCAGCTCCATCAATTTCTCGAAGTTCTCCTTGTACTCACGCTTCCTCGGGTCCGTGTTGTGTTGAAGGAGCACGACCGTCGCCGAATCCACCTCCGGGTGTCCGTACAGCCGATGCCGAACCGTGAGGAGTACTGCGGTGCCGACTCCGATGCATACACAGAAAACCACGAGGAACACCCCCACGGGGAACAACGTCTGCAGACGCCCTATCAGTATGGAGAATATCCCCTTCAGTTTGCCGGCCCACCTTTCGCCTCCGGAGATACGCAATCGCAAAGGGACAGCGTCCCTTCCTACCCAGTTCCAGTCGAGCGCTGAAGCTGCCAGGGCCCAGGCTATTGCCGCGTTGCCCAGCAGTACGACGAAGTCTACAGCCCATACACCTCCGAAAGAAGCAATCTGGATGAGCGGCAGGAATCGGAACTGGGTTGTGCCGGCAATGCCCCAGGGATAACCGAGAATGCCTATTGAACGAACGTAGTCGAACGCCACCCAGGCTGCCGGCACTGTGAGAAATCCCCACTTGCCGCTGAGCTTGATCAGCACAACCAGGGCAATCATGAACAGCAGGAACTCTACCACAAAGGCGATCGTGATCAGGTGCAGCGTGACGTAGTTGTAGGTGCCGAGCCAATAGTTGATGATCAAGGCCTGGAGGGCTCCGAACACAACCCCGTAGAACACGCCCATGGCCGGTTTGGCCGTGATCAGGACGAGCAACAGCGGCCCGATTGCGATCCATGCCAGCAGCCCGATCCCATCCAGCCGAAGAACAGAGGGAAAGGAAAAACCGAACAGTGCTGCGGAGAGTACGACCCAGGGCAGCGCCCAACCGGTGATGCAGCGGTCGACCCAACTCCCCCCGGTTTCTTTGCCGGTCGTATGCCGTTTGCTTGTTCTTCGCCCAACGTAATACAGGGCATTCAGGATGAGAATAGGACCGTAGCGCAGAACGGCGTACAGCTGTTCGGCAGCGGTACTCTCAGCCAGCTGCAGCTGGCCGCTGCTCGCGATATACCGCTGAACGTAGTCCATATTGGCGCTGCGCGCCCAGATATAGGCGAACACGAAGAGGATGAGCGCCGGGGCCCATGCGATCTCGACCAGCACCCCCGGTTCTATTCCGAACAACGCCAAGAGGCCCAAGAGGAATTGCAGGGCAAGCAGAACCAGCACAAGGTAGTCGCTCAAGCCGATTCCCGCTACCTCTACGGCCAGTTCGTCCTGAATGTCGAGAGCTTCGCCCTCCTTGCCGATTCCTTCGAGCATATGCTCGTAGCTGTCGGAGACAAAGCGCCCCGAGCGGAGGATCGTTCCATCCTTCACCTCCCGAATCGACACGTTGATTTCGAAATAGCTGCTGGACGAATAGACCCAGACAATCCCGAAACGATCCAATTCGAGTTCCTGGGCGAGTTCCTGAGCCGCTTTGTAATCTACCGGTTGCAGCTTGGCTTTGTCGAAATCCGGGTCTGTTCGGACGAAGTACTCTTCGATGAAGCGGTAGCTGGTTATCGAGTAGGATTTTGTCAGGGCGACCTGTTTCTCGACGAACGAAGAGACCTCCATGGACTGCTGGGGGCTAAGGTTGTGGGCGAAGGGTGGGAAGAGCACCAGGGTGGGTCGTTTCACAAACCGGAACGGGCCGGTGAAACACAAGACCAGCTCAACCACCGCCACCACGACGGCCAGCAGGCCGAAGATGCGCAGTCTTCCGGAACCGGCAGAAACACCCGTATCTCGAAACAAAGAAGAGACCTTCATGACATCTTGAAAAGCAAGCTCTATGCCATATCGAGAAATCTCTGTAATTCTATATCCGAATGAAAGTTATAACACTCGTACGGTCAACTCAAACGGGTGAACCTTCGGAACAGCGATCCGAAGACGATTTGCAGTAATTATCCATCTTACATAGAGATAGGTCAATACACCAGGTGCTCTCATTGTAGACGTCGGTTGAGGGGGTTGAACAGGCTGGAAAATATGCATGGGCTGCGAGGTTCAATGGACTCTAATAAAAATCGAAGGGTATCTTGATTTTTTGCACGTCTTTACTGATTATAGTAGTGTGAGAGCTTAAAATCGTTATTATTTAGTTGATGCTTCGTAAAAAGTAGGCGAGATGTTCAAGACTAAAAAAGTTTCAGAAAACGAAATCGTCCTGTTGATTTCGGGGTCGATGACAGGAGAGTCAGTCGGTTTGTTCGAACGCGCGCTTGATTCGTTGCAGAAGAGCAGCTATCGAACGATTACTCTGGATCTTACCAAGGTTGTGGATGTGAGCTCCCTCTTTGTGGGCCATGTTCTGCACTGCCATAAGAATCTGGCGATTGAAAACAGAACCATCAGGATCTGCGGTTATCAGGATTCGGTCGGAGAGATCCTCAAACTGCTGAACGTAGACAATACCATCCAGATGGAGAAAGAGCCCATCCAGCCGGCAAATTCCAATGGGCTTTGATCGATTTCGATTTTAGAACTTCCGAAGCCATCCCACGGTAAACTGCGGTCCATAATCCGCAAGCAAACCCGGCTCCAGCAGGCCTGTTCCAATTCCAAGGGAGTATTTGGTCTCCACCCTACAGAACACTGCCCACTTATCCCAATTGAAATCAAGCCAGAGGTCGATCAGATCCCAGTAAAAATCGAAGTAGGATGAGCTCGGAGACTTTGTTGTTGATTCACGAAGCACGGAGAGTATAATCCCGATTCCCGTAGCCATTCCGAATCGCAAGCGCCGGTTCGGCGGGGTGAAGAGGTAGGACCCTATTTGTAACCGAAAATCATCATGAAACGCCGAAGCTGAGTCATTGCCATCGGAACCGGTCGAAAAGTAAAAATAGTTGTCCGCTCTGAGTAGCACAAAATCGGGGACGACATAAAAACGAAATCCCGCACCTATACCCAAGAACTGGGAAGAGGTCGAGAACAGCTCGAAGCCGAAGCGCGTTGTTTTGACGAGGGGGTGTAGACGGATCTCCACCGATTGATCTCTGAGATCGAATTTTTCCCGATTTACGCGGTAGCCTGGTTTCTTGGTTTCGATGGCCAAAGTAGTGTTCGCAGGCACTTCGACAACCAACTTTCCGTTTTGTATTATGCCGGCCTGTTTATCCGGTCCTAAATACACCTCAGCTCCCTCGTCATCCGAGAGAAAGGTTACCCGGATTTTCGCCTCTTCCTGTACAGGGGCCTGTTCGTTGACGGCAAACCCCGGTTTCATCTCCGCTCCGGCAGGCTCGCCCACACCCGGTGCCGGTGCTTCGGGTTCAAGAATTCGTTCCGTTTCCGGTGGCGTCGTTTCTCGCAGCTGCTGTTCATCCAATGTACCTTCAGGGATCGAAGTTTCGGACTGCAACCTTCCGATCTCATCCGGTTGCGATTCCGACCACATCAACAGAGTATCGATGAGCTCCCTGGAAAGAGAGTTGACCTTGTTGTAAATCCCGATGTCTTTGGATTCTTTTTCTATCCTCGTAAAAATGAGATTATTGGTGAGTACGTCGTAGGCCTGTATTCTTATAACAATGTCATTTCTTTCGACTTCTATAGATCCTACCAATGCTATGGCCGCTTCCGCTCTTTCCGCCAGTTGTACAGCACTCGAACTGCCTATTCGCTCCAGAGAGGATAATTCTTCCTGCGAAAGCTTTGCCCGCCAGGTCTGTTCAGATAGTATCGAAAAACCTTGCTTCTCCAACTCTCTTGTCAGATCAGTAGTCACGATCGACCGGATCTCCCCCGCTTCTTCGCTGTCGCTTGCGTAGAGATACAGCCAGACGCTATTCGCCCGCTGATCAGGGGGATCTCCCGACAACGACCCGGCCATGAGCAAAAATGACAAGGTGATGACCCCGTACTTCACGGCTCTCTCCGTAGATGCACAACCGCGAGGATTTCGAGCAGAGAGGATGCCCAACGGAACAAGCCTACCGTCACCCGTTTTATGGGTATGTACGGAACCAGCTTAAGAGTTCCCCCTGCCTCACGAAGCGGGCTGCATTTGAATGACAATCCTCAACAGCCATTATACACTGTTTGCATTGACTCGCTAAGGATTGTCCTGCGGTGAAGAGTGATTTAATCCCGATAATCACAGAGGTGACCGCCTTCCGCCTCAAGGGCCAGGCGATCGCAAGCTGTGGGCACGACTTCCTTTCGCCGAGCTCATAGTTTCATTACCAGGACCTCCTCAATTAGAACCTGAGTAAACAGCGCAGCTGTATGTACATGTCCCCGTACAAAGAATTATAATTCGGCAAATCTGATCGTTTGCTCTGAGATTTGCTCTACGCAATTGCCGTAGGAGGGTAGGATGCGAAACACGGATTCAGAGATCTTTTCTCTGGTGGGTAACTATCTTCCGCGGCTCTGCGGTATCGCCACCTTCACCACCGACCTGCTGCAGTCCCTCCTCCGGGAAACCACGGGCAAAGCCTACTGGGCCGTGGCCATGAATGATACCCCCGAAGGTTACGACTATCCCCGCGATGTGCGCTTTGAAATTAACCAGAATCGGTTCCAGGAGTATCGACTGGCGGCGGACTTTCTGAATATGAACCGCATCGAACTGGTCTGCCTGCAGCATGAGTACGGAATTTTCGGCGGCCCGTACGGTAAACACATTCTATCGCTGCTGCATAATCTTCGCATGCCGGTGGTGACCACTTTGCACACGGTGCTGCAAAACCCGGACCCCGGACAGAAGGAGACCCTGGAGGAAGTCCTCTACGCCTCGGATAAGATAGTGGTTATGAGCCGGCATGCGGAAGGTATTCTGCATGATTTGTATGCACTGGACCGGGACCGCATCGTGTTCATACCTCATGGTATTCCCGACCTGCAGTTCATCGATCCCAACTACTACAAGGACCAGTTCGGTGTTGAAGGGAAAAAAGTGCTTCTATCGTTCGGTCTTCTCAGTCCCGGCAAGGGAATCGAGAATGTCATCGATGCCTTGCCGGAGGTGATCCGGCGCTATCCTGAAACCATGTACATCGTGCTCGGGGTCACTCATCCCCACGTGAAGAGGGATTCAGGTGAAGCATACCGGATCTCACTGCAGCAGAGGGCCCGTGCGCTCGGGATCGAAAAACACCTCTTATTTCACAACCGCTTCGTCACCCTTGAAAAGCTGTGCGAATTTATCATCTGCGCCGATATATATATCACTCCCTATCTGAACCGGGAGCAGATCACCTCCGGCACTCTGGCCTATGCTGTGGGGGCTGGAAAAGCGGTGATTTCCACGCCGTACCGGTATGCGGAAGAAATGCTGGCCGACGGCAGGGGTGTGCTGGTACCGTTCGCCGACACGGAAGCTATTGCTGCGTCTGTTCTCAAGCTCTTCGACGATCCCGTAGAAATGAACTCCATGCGAAAGAGGGCGTACAAGTACAGCCGGGACATGACCTGGAACAATGTAGCCCAGGAGTATCTGAACCTGTTTGGCCAGCTGAAAGAGGAACGGCTGACAAAGTCCCGCTCCTCATTCCTGTCTCCGAACCTGAGCCCAGACGCTATGGATTTACCGGAGATCAAGCTCGACCATTTGCAGTTGCTTACCGACGACACGGGGATCCTGCAGCATGCGCGCTTCATGATCCCCAGCCGGATACACGGATATTCCGCGGATGACAACGCCCGGGCTCTGATCGTCACCATGCTTGCACAGGACTACATCGCTGAGCCCGACTTGTTGGATCAGCTTTCCTGCCGGTACCTGAGTTTTCTCGATTATGCCTATGAACAAAGCAGCGGACGCTTTCGTAACTTCATGTCCTACACTCGAAGATGGAGCCATAAAACAGACTATGAGGACTGCCAGGCCCGGGTTTTATGGAGCCTGGGCGTATCGGTGGTCCACTCGAAGAAAAACAGCGAGATTGGGATGGCGATGGATCTGTTCGAAAGTGCGCTTCCCGCCTTTGAGAAATTTCGGTCTCCCCGAGCCGTCGCTACAGGGCTGTTGGGGATCCTGAGCTATCGGCAGAGATTCAGCGGCGATCGAAACGCCAGACGGTATGGCGAAATGCTGCTCGACCGATTGTTTGGTGTCTGCTCCGAAAACAACTCTACGGACTGGCCATGGATAGAGGAGACTGTAACGTATGAGAACAGCCGGATACCCCAGGCGCTCATCGCTGCCGGGATTGATGACGGCAGGCGCGAGATTCTGGACAAGGGACTGGAGATGCTCGACTGGCTGCTCACTGTCCAGAGAGATCCTTCCGGACATCTGACCCTCATAGGGAACCGGGGCTGGTACCGCCGCGGTAAAAACAAGGCCCAATTTGACCAGCAACCGGTTGAGGCTGGTTCGTTGGTGGAAGCCTGTGTGGAGGCGTTTGCCGCCACAGGCGACCTGCGGTGGGCTCAGGAAGCGGGTTTTTGCTTCGAGTGGTTTCTGGGCCGTAACGACCTGCGCTCTCCCCTGTATGACTACGGGACCGGTGGGTGCCGCGACGGTCTGCAGCCGGGCGGAGTCAATCAGAACCAGGGAGCCGAGTCGACACTGGCCTGGCTCATGGCCCTGCTGGCCATGTACCGCCGTAACCAGCTCCTGGTGGCCGGCGCAAAGAAGAAGCGGGCTCTTCCCACGGGAAGAACTCGGGAACGACAGCAGCTATGAGCGGGATACGGGGAACTGATCGGAAGGTGTTTTCGAGAGCTGCAGTGGTGGTGGCTCACCCGGACGACGAGATCCTCTGGATGGGTGGAACGCTGCTAATGAATCCCGATTGCCACTGGACCGTTGTGACCTTGTGCCGCGGGAGCGATCCGGACAGAGCGCAGAAATTTTCCAGAGTTTTGCGGTATCTGGGGGCAAGCGGAACCATGGGGGACCTGGACGATGAGCCGGAGCAGAATCCCCTTATGCCGCAAGAGGTCCGGGAGGCGGTATTGGAGCTGTTGGCGGGGGATCGGCGTTTCGATGTGCTGTTCACCCACAGCCCCCACGGGGAGTACACCCGTCATCGCCGCCATGAGGAGGTGGGGTGGGCGTTGTGTGATTTATGGACCGCCGGGGACCTTCATCTTGGAGAATTGCGACTTTTCGCCTACGAAGATGAGCAAGGCAGACGTTATCCCACAGCCATTGCATCCGCCCACAACAGCGTGCATCTGCCCGACAAGGTATTTGAGGAAAAGCTTCGCATTGTTACCGGGCTGTACGGGTTTCCACCTGAAGGCTGGGAAGCTCGAGCCTGCCCGCGGGTCGAAGCTTTCTGGTGCTTCGACAGCCCTGATGCTTTAACCCGCTGGCTCGAACAAGGAGGAACCGGACCATGAAAGTGTTGATGCTCTACGACTATCCGCCCCCACCCGGAGGGCTGGCCACCCAGGGGGACATGCTCTACCGCGGCTTACGTGAAGCGGGGGTGGATGCCCATGCAGTGCACTTCGAATCGGCTCAGGAAAAGGAGTGGTACTACCGCTGGTTTGAACCCGATGTGGTGGTCGGTGTAGGTTACTGGGGTCACGCACCGCACCTGGTGCTGCATCCGCAGCGGCACGGGATGCAACCTGTACCATGGCTGGTAGCAGATGGATTCATCGGGCAGTTTCAGGAAACATTGAACGCCTTGCCCCTGATCCTGGTCACCTCCAACTGGGTCAGAGAGGTCTATGAGCGCGACGGCCTCACCAACGATATCATCGAGGTGCTCCCCGTAGGCTGCGATACCGACGCCTTTCGCGCTCGGGACCCGAGCGATCCGAAAATAACGGCGGTGCGGGAAGCGCTTGGGGTGGGTCCTGAGCAGATCATGATCCTCACCGTGGGCGGAGATGCAGCCTCCAAAGGCTCCCGGGAGGTGATGGAAGCCCTGGCCCTGATCGCGAATGAAGCCCCCGACTGGAAGTATGTGTGTAAGGTTTGGCCCCAGCCCCGCACCCTGCAACAGAACCTGCTCGACCTGCAGCTGGCCACCCAGCTGGGTATCGAAAAGAACGTGGTCTACACCACCAACGTGGTTTCCCGTAACTTTATGCCCTACCTGATCGCAGCCTGTGACATCTATGCCGCCCCCGCCCATCTGGAGGGCTTCGGCATGCCCCAGGTGGAAGCCGGCGCCTGCGAGAAGCCCGTGATCGGCATTAAAGCCATGGCCATGCTCGACACCCTGGTGCACGGCGAAACAGCCTATCTGGCCGGAGTCGCCCAGGAGATCGTCCTGAAGGAGGTCAACACCGGTGAGGAGGAGGAAGGCCAAGCACCTCAGCGGCTCATTTTCTCAACTCCTCGAACGGTCGACTACCGTCCCAGTGTTCAGGACATCTCCACGTACCTTCTACAGCTGATGGCCGATCCACAGCTGCGGAAAAAAATGGGTCAAGCAGCCCGTAAGCGGGCGATCGAGCGCTTCGACTACCGGGTGGTGACCAGGCATTTTATCGACTTGATTACTCGCCGGCTGGGAATTTCTTGAGCTGAATGCATGTGTGAATTGCGAAACGTCTGACCGGAGTCGTGTCTGAGATGGAAGGCAAAACTGACGATGGGATCATGAAGGCTCGAGAAGCGGCGTTGCAGGTTCTGCTGCACAACAGCCGCGGACCTGTTCGCGGGCTGCCTCGCACCGCTGGTTGGGAATATCCCGAGCCATACACCCGGGACCAGATGATCAATACCCTGGGAATCCTGATTTCCGGAAATCCGAAACTCATCGCCGTGCAGCGCAAGGTTCTCGAAACAGTAGCCCGAAACCA